>DATFMC010000054.1:0-18232 GCA_035267105.1 Geopsychrobacteraceae bacterium | reverse complement strand
GAAAATCAGGATGGCCGGGATGACAAAGATGGTAAAGACTGTCGAGACGGCCAGCCCTCCGAGAATGACGCTTCCCAGGCCTCTGTAAAGTTCTGAACCGGCGCCGGGAATCAAGACCAGGGGCAGCATGCCGCAGATGCTGGTGGTGGCGCTCATGTAGATCGGCCGCAGGCGACTGCGGGTCGATTCGAGCACAGCCTCATGATAATCCATACCGCCGTTGTGAAAGTTGTTAAGCGCCTGATGAACGATAAGGATGGCGTTGTTGACCACGATGCCGATCAGAATGACGAATCCGAGCATAGTCAAGACATCCATCGGTTGTGCTACGATAAAGATATTCAGTAGTTTCAGTCCGAGAAAGCCCCCCGCCCCCGCCAACGGCACGGTGAGCATGATGATCAGCGGGTAGATAAAATTACCGAACAGCGAAGCCATGAGCAGGTAGGCAATCAGGATCGCCAGCAGGAAATCCCATTGCAGAATTTTACGGGTCTCCACCAGCTTGTCTGCAGCGCCGCTCATGTTGACCTGTAATCCCTCCAGCAATCCCATTTCACGAACCTGTGGCAGGATCTGTTGGTCGATGATCTCCATCGCCGTTTGCAGCGGCATCGATTTTGGTGGTGTGATCTGCAGGGTGACGGTCCGTGCTCTTTCAAGATGACGGATCAGGGCCATGCCGGTGGTCTCCTGCAGTCGGGCAAGGGATGAAACCGGCATCAGTTTACCGCCCGGTGTTGAGAGGGTCGCTTGATAAAGGTCCTGAGGGGTCGGCATCTCCTGGTCGTCCGCTTTTAGAATCAGATCAATCTTTTTCTTCCCCTGCTGCTTGAAATCCCCGACCACCCGGCCATCCATCAGAACGTCCAGGGCGATTCCCAGATCGCGGGTGCTCATACCGTTAGCCTTGAGCCGGTCACGATCCGGGATGATGCGTGACTCGGGGTAGGTCAGTTCAATCGAAGGAACCGGACGAACCTGCCCCCCCTGCAACTGCTCGCCGAGCATGCCAAACATGGTCCCGGAGGCGGCGACGATCTGATTCAGGTCGTTACCGCTGACATTCAATTTAATTGCCCGTCCTTCACCAATCCCCGACTCAAAGACCCCCGGCTGCAGGCTGACACCGTACATTCCTGGGATGCTGTAGATCAGGCGGGTGAAGAAAGGGAGCAGATCGCTGGCCCGGTCCCAGTGCTCACTGATGGCGCCGGCGATCATAAATCCCTCTGTGCCGACATAGAACATATTTCTGATCGCCGGAACCCCGTCGACATCCGCGCCGATATGTGGTCCGGCCATCTCGAAAAATCGTTCACCGATCTCGACCCGCTCTGAGGTGGAGAGCCCCGGTGGCGGCACCAGAATGTTAAGAACCAGATTCCGGTTGCCCTGGGGCAGATATTCCATTTTCGGCGTCAACAGGTAGACGCTGGCAAAGGCAAGCCCGATCAAAATACTCAAAGTGGCGAGACGGGTCAGCCAGTTGCGGATTGCCAACGAGACAAGCCACATCAGGCTGGCAGAGATTCTCTGGCCAATCTGATCGAGCAGTGGAAACTTTTTTTCTGTTTTTGCTTCACTCCGTCTGAACAGACGGTAGGAGAACATCGGGATTACCGAGACTGAAACGAACAGACTGAGGCTGACTGCTGCAACAACGGCGATTGCGATGTCGCGGAACAGCTGCCCGGCCTCTTCCTGAATAAAGACGACCGGAAGAAAAACCGCTACGGTGGTAATCGTTGATGCGAGGACCGCGCCCCAGACCTCTTTGGTCCCTTCCAGTGCCGCGTTAAAGGCTTTCTTGCCCATCTGGCGATGACGGTCGATGTTTTCAATGACCACAATGGCGTTATCGACCAACATGCCGACCGCAAAAGCAATCCCCGCCAGACTCACCACATTGAGGTTGCGGCCGAGCAGGTCGAGAAAAATAAAGGTGCCGATGATGCTGATCGGGATCGCCGTAGCGACGACGATAGTGGCGCGTATACTGCGTAGAAACAGCAACAGAACCCCGACCGCCAGTAGTCCACCAAGCATGATGTTCTGTTTGATCTGATCGATGGCCCCGTTGATATAGAATCGTTGGTCGTAAACCCAGTCGAGATAGAGTCCCTTCGGATTCAGTTTGTTTTCATTCAGCCAGCGATACTGTTCTTCGACCAGATTGGTCATTTCCAGAATATTGGTTCCAGCTTCCGGACGGACACCAACCGCAAGACCGGGGATGCCATTATGCAGAACCACCGAAGTTTTTTTGGCGAAGCCGGGACGAATTTCGGCCAGATCTCCGAGCAGGACCCGTTTCTGCCCGGTGGAGCGGAGCACGACGCGGGCGATGTCCTCGGGGCTATTGAATTCACCGGTGGTGCGGATGCGGAAATCGCGCCGTCCGACCCCGAGGGTTCCCGCAGAAATGTTGATATTTTCACCCTGAATTGCGGCGATGACATCGTTGGTGGTCAACTGATAGGTGGCGAGTTTTTCGGCGCTGATAATGATGTGCATCTCTTCTTCGGTGCCGCTGCCGATAAACAGGTCGGAAACCCCTTTGACCCGTTCAATATGCTGCCTGATGTCATCTTCGAAAAAGGTCCGGTAGCTTTGAACCGGGCGTTCGTTACCGTCACTGGTTTTCAGTATCATCCAGATAACCGGCGATGCCGTTGCTCCGGAAGCGTTAACGACCGGATTGTCCACCCCGGTGGGATAGGTTGGAACCTCATTGATCTTGTTGGAGACTCTCAGTAGAGCTTCTTCGACGCTGGTGCCGACTTTAAAGCGCAGGGTCACGCTGCCCTGGCTGTTGCGCGCCTCGCTCTCCATTTCGATCAGGTCGGACAGGCCCTTCAGGGTGTTCTCCTGCTCCTCAATGATCTCCCGTTCGATTTCGTAGGGGGTGGCACCGCGCCAGGTGGTCGTGACCTGGATTTCCGGTTCTATGACCGTCGGGCTGAGCTGATAGGGGAGTCGGTCCAGGCTGATAATCCCGAACATCAGCACCATGATAATCCCCGCCAGGATGGTCACCGGCTTAAGAATGGAAAAGCGGATAATATCCATTGAAGTCGTCCTTAACTAAAACCGAATCGCCTGGCCATCGTGAATCCGCTCGTTCCCTTTGACCACAACCTGTTGCCCGGCCTCAAGCCCATCGCCGGCAACAGCAGCCTGCATTCCCTGGTAGCCGAGAATCCTGACTGGATACATCTTTGCCATGCCATCGACAGCGAGAAACAGGATATCCATGCCGAACTGTTTAAGAACGGCATCCCGTGGTACCAGCAGTCCTTCCATGGGCTCTCCTGCGGGGAGCATGGCGTGTGCCTCCATCCCTTCGATCAGTTCGAATCTGTTCTTCAGGCGAAGCTTGACCGTAAAGGTCCGGGTTGAGATATCGCCCCGTGGCACAAAGTGCGAAAATTGACCTTCAAACTGATGGTTAGCACTGCTGATTTCGACCTTCTGTCCTTTGCTCAGATATTCCAGCAGGTTCTGGGGAACATCGACAACAATTTCTACTTCGCTGTCGTCAGCGATAGTCGCAATCGGTCCTCCGGCCGAAATCCATTCCCCTTGCTCAGTCGCTTTTTCCAGGACCAGTCCGCTGAAGGGAGCACGGATCGTCGCTTTCTGCAGTTCCAGCAGATGGCGATCGAGAGTTGTCTGAAGCGCTTCCGCCTGTTTTTCCAGGCCCAGCACCCGGAAATGGTTTTCGTCATAGACAACTTCGGCGATCGATTCTTCGCGGAACAGAGTTTCGATTCGCTGCAGGTCTTTTCGGGCGCGTTCCAGTTCAATCAATATCTGTTGGTGGGAGGCCCTGGTGCCCTCAATGGTGGTTTTCAACAGATCTGAATTTAATTTCAGCAGAGGTTCGCCGGCTTTAACCCGGGCACCTTCCGAAAAATAAATCTGGTCGACTATTCCTGAAATCTCGCCGGCAACCCTGGATGTTCTGACATAACGTACTGTGCCGACCAGATCTACGGTCGGCAGGGCAGTACCCGTTTCAATAGTGCTGGTTGAAACCAGCATCGGTGGCGGTCCCTGGTTTTTTTCATTTTCTGCCGCCCATCCAGCTGTAACGCCAAGCAAAATAAGCAGCACGCTGAAAATGTGTAGTACCGGGCATCGTCTTAACATGGTCTCTCCTTGCTAGCCCTGTTCCAGAAAATGACATTTTAATATGTCGAGTTCTGCCTTGTCCGAGCATAAGAATTATACTCAAATAAAGTGAAGCCTGTAATCATAGCAGAAAGAGCCTTGGTATCCAAAAAAATAGAATTAACTTAGCTCTTTATCAGAATGATGCGGCTGCGTTGAAGTTGAAGCCAGCTGTGCCGATCTCTTCGTTTGTCAGCTCGACCTTGACCTGTTGAAAAGAACTGTTTAGGGTCAGGGAAAATTGCGGAGGAATGTTTTTATGGAAGAACAGCTAGGGCAGGATATCCCGCTAAGCAAGACCAAGCTCAAGAAGCTGGCTAAGGAAGTCGAAGACCTGGCGAAACAGCTGGTCGAATTGCCAGATGCGGCTTTCAAGCATATTGAACTGGAAGATGATTTGAAAGAAGAGGTTGTGCTGGCACGAGAGACCGTTGGTCGGGGATCGCACAAGAGACAGATTAAGCATCTTGCGGGCGTTTTGAGGCAGAGGCCAGTGGAGGTTCTCAGGCTCAAAGAGGCCATGGTTGCCCAGGATCAGGTCGCTTTGGGGGATCGCCGCCAGTTTCATCAGCTGGAACAATTGCGTGATCGTCTCTGTGATGAAAAGAGCTTTGCCGCCGCGTTTGACGAGGTGTTGGAACTCTGCCCCAACATAGATCGCAAGGCCATCTCCCGGCTGTCACGTTCCGTTCATCAATACGCGGATAAACGCGCATCGCGGGAGCTGTTCAGGCGGTTAAGGGACGAGCTGAGCGAATAGCCCTACATTCAGGCCAGTTTAATCACAACAGAAAGCCCCTGCATTTGCAGGGGCTTTCTGACTTTTATGCCTGGTCTTGCTCGTCTAGAATTGCTCGAACTCGTCATCCGGCAAGTCGGTGTCTGCGGTCATGTTGGTCTTGACCTTGGTATCAGGTGCATGGATGGCCTTTTGCTCTGTTCGCTCAAATGTCCTCTGTTTTGGGTACGGAACGGAGCGTGACAGGTTGACCACTTTCTCCTCGCTGCCGCTAATTTTCTTGATTTCCGACCGGGAACTGTTCAGTTTGAAAAAAGCGATCATCTCGTCAAGTTGTTCCGACTGGGTGGTCAGCTCTTCGGCAGTTGAAGCCAGCTCTTCCGATGAAGAAGCGTTCTGTTGAATGACGGAGTCGAGCTGCTGGATGGAACGGGCGATCTGATCCGCCCCGGTATCCTGCTCTTTACTGGCGGCACTGATCTCCTGAATCAGTTCAGCGGTTTTTTCGATTCCAGGAACGATCTTGGCAAGCAGTTCCCCTGCCGTTTTCGCGACTTCAACGCTGCCGGTCGACAGGGCATTGATCTCGCCAGCAGCGATCTGGCTTCTCTCTGCCAGCTTGCGAACTTCGGCGGCAACAACCGCAAAGCCTTTACCATGTTCTCCGGCACGGGCCGCTTCAATTGCGGCATTGAGGGCAAGCAGGTTGGTCTGGCGGGCGATCTCTTCGATGATGTTGATCTTCTCGGCAATCTCCTTCATTGCAGATACGGTATCTTCTACTGCTTTGCCCCCTTCTACGGCATCAGCCGAAGCTTTGATAGCTATCTTTTCCGTCTGAACGGCGTTGTCTGTATTCTGCCGGATGTTGGCCGTCATCTCTTCAATCGATGCCGATGCTTCTTCGGCGGATGAGGCCTGCTCTGCGGCTCCTTGTGAGAGTTGCTGTGAGGTTGCGCTCATGGCCTGACTGCCGGAGGTCACGTTTCCTACTGCCGAGGTTACATTGGCAATGACTTCCGAAAGTTTGCCGACCATGCTGCCCAGAGCAATCAACAGGCTGTCTTTTTCCGAGCGCGGTTTAAGGTCAGCGGACAGGTCACCCTCAGCGACCATTTCAGCCATTCTGACAACCTCGCGATTCGAATCAACCATCTCTTTGAGGGCTTGCATCATCTGTCCGGTTTCATCTTTGCTGTCAACATGCACCTTCATCGTCAGGTCGCCCAGGGCCAGCTTTTTCGCTGTGTCAGCTGCGACTGTCAGCGGCCTGATGATGCCGCGCGCCATGACAAATGCCATGATGATTCCCAGGGGGATGGCAATCAGACTGAGCACAACAATGGCCATCAGGGTCTTCTGACTCGCTGCGAGCATGTGATCATCGGTCATGATGTTTTTGTTGAGCTCTGTAGTGATTTCTCTTAACAGCGTCTGGACCTCGGTAAGGTGAGGGACGGTCTGTTCAGCATAGATCTTTTTTGCCGAATCCATTTTGGCAACCAGCTCGTTGCCTCTGGTTTTCAGCTGTTTCAACAGGCCTTGAGTCTCAGTCAGGGCAGGAAGTGTTTCAGTTTTGAAGATGGTATAAGCGGCATTCGCCTGATGCCGGTTGTTGTTAATCTTCAGCGCAGAGTTGTGGAGTTTCCTGTGGGGCTCCTTGATCTGGATGAGCAGTTGAGCAAGGCTTGCATCGCTTTCGGAGGCCTTTTGACCGGTTGGCCCATAGAGAAATTGCCCAAGCGAACACTTGTGTTCGTCGAGTTGAACGTTCAGGTCCGCCTGCTTGTCGGCAAAAAATGAAAGAACCTGGTTGGCCCAAAGGAGGTGGTCAGCTTCTTTCTCTGCCAGAAAGGTTGGCAGGTCGACGTCCGCCTGATGAAAAATTTCATTGATCGCGATGGCGGATTCATGGAGATCACGGTGCGGTTCTTCAATCTCCTGCAGCAGCTGTTTCAGCTGTGGAATCTGGTTTTCAACCTCTTGGCGCCCTTCACCGTAATACCAGGAGCCGAAGCCACATTTATGCGGATCGGTTTGAACAGTCATTTCAGTAACATTTTCATCGGTCAGCAGGGAGTTCAGCGCAATGGCCCATTTAAGATGGTCGACCTCTCTCTGGACAATATCGGCCCTGATCCGGTTACCGCTGATAACTTCTTCAGCATCGTTAACGATGTCCCGAACTCCCGTCCCGGACCAGGTCGAAATAATGATCAGCAACAGCAGGATTGCCCCAAAGCTGATAGCGAATTTTTTTGAGAGCTTGAGATTTTTCCAGTTCATTTTTTCACCTCGTAGAAAGAGAAAGTCAGGGCAAGAACTGTTTGAGTGATCTTTGCACAGATTGACCTGATGCTACCAAGGTGTGTGGTGCAAATCATGCGCCAATACTTTTCTGGAATACTTCGCAAAACACACGGGTTTTGTTGGGCTTTGTTGTCCAAAAATCATTCGGCAATTGGTAACGAAAGTTACGCATTTGTTCCTGGTGGCTAAGAAATCGCACTTCTTCCGTATCCTCCGATGGGTGTAATTAAAGTTACAGGGTGATAATTGTTACAGGGGGTGGTCAAACTATTCTGAGGGAATAAACAACGGTTCTGAACTTGGACCTGCTTCAGGGCATGTTCCGGCCGAAATGACAGAAAAGATTGGCGTGGTTTTTCTCTGCCGTAGACTTTGTGATACTGTATATATGATCCATTGGAGGCAGAAAGGGGACTCGAAATTTTTTGAAATTACTTGCAATTTCAAAAGTTTCGTTAAGTGTTGTTCGTAACTCGTTTTATTTTAACCAATTCAAAAGTTGCAGGAGAAAACTTAATGCGTACGACTAAAGTTTTGTTTTTTGCACTGGTGTGCTTTTCGTTTCTCACCATGGGCAATGTTGCTCTGGCGCACACCCCGGATTTCGTAGATCTGGCTGCACAGTTGAAGCCGAGTGTCGTCAATATCAGTACTTCAAAAAATATAAGCGGGCAGCGGCCCAATTTTCAGGAACGGGATGGTTCCCGGGATTTGTTTGAAGAATTTTTTAGGCGCTTCGCTCCCAATCAACCGCAACGTCCTCGAAAACAATCATCCCTGGGGTCTGGATTTATCATTTCAGACGATGGCTATATCCTGACCAATGATCACGTCGTTAACGGCGCTGACGAAGTGACTGTGAGGTTGGCTGATGGGCGCAGCTTTGATGCAACAATACGGGGTTCCGATGCAAAGCTCGACCTCGCTTTGCTGAAGATCGATACCGGCGAGAAATTGCCGGTGGCAAAGTTGGGAAACAGCGACTCTCTGCGGGTTGGCGAGTGGGTGATGGCTATCGGAAATCCCTTCGGGCTGGAGCAGACGGTGACGACGGGGATCGTTTCGGCGAAAGGACGGGTCATCGGAGCAGGTCCATATGATGATTTCATTCAGACCGATGCCTCCATCAATCCGGGAAATTCGGGTGGCCCGCTGTACAACATGCAGGGTGAGGTTGTGGGGATCAATACCGCAATTATCCGTGGCGGACAGGGGATCGGCTTTGCTTTGCCAATCAATGCCGCCCGGGTGACTATCGAGCAACTGAAAGAGACCGGTGAGGTGGTTCGTGGCTGGTTGGGAGTATCGATTCAGAAAATCTCTGACGAGTTGGCGGAATCGTTCGGGCTCGCCCAGGTAAGCGGCGCTCTGGTCGCAGAAGTTATTGAAGGCTCTCCTGCCGCCGATGCTGGAATCCGGCGGGGCGATATAATCCTTGAGTTCAATGGTCAAGAGGTCGACGAAATGAACGATCTGCCGCGTATTGTGGCCGCAACTCCAGTCGACAAGTCGGTAGAGGTCAAGCTGTTCCGTGATGGAAAGGAGGTCACGGTCAAGGTCAAGGTCGGGAAGCTTGCCGGTGATGGCCGCACGGCACATGGTGTGACCGAACTGGAAGAAAGGATGGGACTCTCTTTGACTCCTCTGGGTGATGAGACCAGTGATCGTTACGGGTTGGATTTGCAGAGTGGCCTGCTGGTCAGCGCTGTCGATCCGGATGGCCCGGCCGCTGATTCAAACCTGCGCCCGGGGGATGTCATCGTTGAGGTCAACGGCAAGGAAATTGATGGTCTGGGACAATTAAGAACAATCGTCGCTCCAATTGCGCCAGGCAAGGTTCTGAGGATCCTGGTGCAGCGCGGAGCGAGCTCGCTCTATACGACGCTTAAATTGAATTAGACCGTCGCTGTTTTCCAATCCCTGAGAGGGGGCTTCAAATGATCTGGAGCCCCCTTTTATATTTCAACCAGCCCATCGTCGGCCTGTGTATCAGCACAGTGCAAAGCTGAATTTGCCATGCTAGATTGTCGCTTATGAAAATTACGGTAAAACATCAGATTCTGCTGGCCCCCGCAGCGGTCCTGCTGCTAATGACCCTTCTGCTGGGGTTCATGCAGTACACCTATTGGGACCTCTCGGTCAAGCGGCACGAATCCAAGGCAATCGGTACGGCGTTCATCGCTTTGGCCGAAGCAGATCTGTCTGTGCGACGGATGGCCGTTCTGGTGCAACAATTTCAGAAAATTGATTTTGACGAGAGACAGGGCCTGGTCCTGTTGGAGAGTCTCTATGGACGGTTGTCTGATGCCATTGAGCGCGTCGAGCCTTTTGGTGATATTGATGCCGAACAACTGGTGGCCTTACAGCAGTTGGTCATAGAAATGAATCCGTCGCGTGGCGTCGACCCTGATCGAATCCTCAAGGTGGTGGATCGCTTTCGGGCTCAATTGAGTAAATTGTCCACCATGACACAGTTGCAGCGTCAGCAGTTGCGTGATGTTCACAGGCAGGATATAGATCACCTGGTAGAGCAGACCGCCCGGGTCTCGCTGATTGTTCTCGGGCTGGCTATCTTGACGGGAATCGTCCTGTCACTTTTCTTTGCAAGGCGTATTCTCAGCCGGATTCAGATGTTGTCCGACAGCGCAGGTCGTATCGCCGGTGGAACTTTGGAGCCACCAGCTGCGCCGGAATATATTCGTGATGAATTGGATGCTCTGACCCTTTCTATCAACCTGATGACCAAGCGTCTGATTCAGGTTGTCGGTTCGGAGAAACTTCTGGAAGGGGCAGAGGACGAACGGCGGCGGATCGCTATGGACCTTCATGATCAATCGTTGTCCGACCTTTCCTCCATTTTGCGCAAATTGCAGAGTCTGCCGCCGGGTCTCGCAGGTGAGTTGGAAGCCGACCTTAGTGCCGCTATTTCCAACTTGCGCGACATAATGAATAATCTGCATCCGCAAACACTTGATATTCTTGGGCTGGGGGCTGCAATCGAAGCACACCTGGATCGGCATTGTAACAAGGACGGATTGGCCGATTATCATTTTTACCTGGATCCCCGGGTTGAAAACCTTGAACTGGAGCGGGTCCGTAAGCTGGCTCTTTATCGTATCTGCCTCGAATCGATTAATAACGTGCATAAGCATTCACATGCCAGTCGCTATGAAGTCGGCCTGGAGCTAAGGGACCATCATCTGGTCATTTCGGTCGAAGATAATGGCGACGGGTTTATCCCAGGTCTTTCCCCGACCGGGAACGGTCGAGGGCTGAACAATATTCGGGAACGCGCCCGAGCCATCGGGGCAGAGGTTCGTTGGGTTGAGTCGCGTTTCTCCAGTGGCACCCGGTTTGAACTTTGTTTGCCGGTGTTATCCGGCGCTGAGACGGAGGCGAGATGAGTATGCTGGAAATTTTGATTGCTGAAGATAATCCGAAGGATTTCGAGTTTCTGGAGAAATTGCTGGATAGCTGGGACGAAGAGGTTAGAATCGTGCATGCTTCAAATGGACAGACGGCATTGGAGCTAGGACTGGAGCGAAACGATCCGCTGGTGATCAGTGATATCCAGATGCCGGAGCTGAATGGTGTCGATTTTGCCAGGGAGCTATGGCAGAAGAAACCTGCTGCGCGGATTGTATTCTGGAGTCAGTTCAAGGATGAGATGTATGTTCGCTCCCTGGCTAAAATTGTTCCTCCCGAAACTGTTTATGGCTATATCCTGAAGTCTAGCCCGCGTGAGCGGATCGCGGCCGCGATCCGCACAGTTCTTCTGGAAGATCAATGTTGGATTGACCCTGAAGTACGAAAGGTTCAGGGTCGGGCCGGTCACAGCCTGACGGCACTGTCCGACATTGAATATGAGGCGTTGCTCGACATCTCGCTGGGATTGACCGACAACCTGATCGCCCAGCGGCGATATCTGTCTCGTCGCGGTGCGCAGAGTCGATTGAACTCTCTCTATAACAAGTTAGGGATTGATCAGGAGCAGTTCACCTCTGAAAAATTCGGTGACTCTTTTAACCTGAGGAATCGGGCTGTAGCCGTCTCTTTGACCCGAGGATTGATCAATGCGTTTGAACTGGAGCGTGAAGAGGAAGACTTTCTACAGTGGTTCAAACGTTTCAAGCGAACGCAGAAAGAGCAAGGTGATTAATATAATCGTCTGACCATTGGCAAACTGAAAAGGGCTCTCCCTGGCCGACAACGGCTGGGGAGAGTTTTTCATTATACGGTCTTGCCTTGTTTTTCTGTCGTCATTTGTGTTAAAAGGTCATACCACATGACCGTTTGGAGGAGATGAATGTCAGTCGTTTTTAAACCGATTCGGCCGAAAAAATTATCCGAAGAGATTATTGATCAGATCAAGGAGTTGATTGCTCGCGGAGAACTACAGCCGGGTCAGCGAATCCCATCTGAAAGAGAGTTGGCAACCTTTCTCGGAGTCAGCCGCCCCTCGGTGAGAGAAGCGATCATGGTTCTCGAAGCGATGGGGTTTCTCGATTCCAGGCAGGGGGGTGGAACCTATGTTCGTTCGCTGGCCGAAAGGATAATGGCCGATCCGCTTGCCTCGATGGTTGAGCGTAAAGACCCGCGTATGCTACACGCCCTGACCGAGGTTCGCATGGGGCTGGAAAGCTGGTCCGCTTACCTGGCAGCAAAGCGCGCGGAAGAGCCCGAAATCGAGCGGTTGCGTGAACTTTTTGCAATCATGGTTGAGCAGTCCGAAACGGGTGGCTGGGATGCGGAAATCGATGCCCAGTTTCACCTGACCATTACCGAAGCGACCCATAACACCTTACAGATTCACGTTCTGAATACCATACAGGAGCTGTTTAAGGCCAATATCATGGTCGCGCTCAGTGAATTCTACAGTCGTGAAGGTTACATCGAATTATTAATCAACCACCATCGAGATATTATGGAAGCTATCGCGGCCCGTGATCCTGAGCGCGCGCGAGATAAGATGATGGAGCATCTGAGTCTGGTTGAAGAAAAACTTGGTGTGTTCCTGAAAAGGGAACGGCCGGAGACACGCTGAGCTCGAAACATGTACAAGCCATGATTGAGGCGAATCTCAGTCATGGAACCTGCCCTGTGATCTGCCACCGAAATTGATTCGTTTGATGGCTGCCCACCGCATGTTCATGTCCCCGAAGATCAATCTGGACAACGTTGACGCTGGTGTCTGGCTGCTTTGAGCGGAAGCTGATGACACAACCCCCTTAAGTTTCATCAGGGAGAAAAAGCGGAAACTTCCACGTCGCCTGGCATATCGGGAAAAAAGCTTACGGGAACGATCGCAGCGCACGCTCTGGCGCTGGACTTAAAGGCTGCCCAGCTGGCACGGCCTGTTTTCAGCCCGGGGGAGCATCGAGTCGTTCAGCGAAAACCTCCATATTAGACAGAATCTCTCCCCCCACGAATTGATGAAAGACCGATACATCGGCCGCGTCCCGTCCATAGGCAATAGCGACCCGGGCGCCATCGTTGTCGCTTTGTGTCGAATCAAAGGTGTACCAGCGACCACCAACATACGCCTCAAACCAGGCGTGCAGGTCCATGGGCTGCAGACCGTAAAGATAGCCAACGACCAGGCGTGAGGGGATACTGATGCTGCGGCAGAGCGCGACAGCAAGATGTGACAGGTCGCGGCACACGCCCTCGCCCCGCTCTTTCACTTCCACTGCTGAGATTGGAAAGGTGCTCGACCCGGGGGTGAAGCGGATGTTGGAATTAATCCATCGGTCGATGCTTGCCACCTGGTCGTAACCCGGTTGCGCCCCGACGACGATATTCTGCGCCAGGTCGCCAAGCCGGTCCGATTCGCAATAACGGCTCGGGAGCAGGTAAGCAAGAACCGGTTCCGGCAGATTCTGTATTTCGATAAAAAAAGCGCCGGGCGCTGTGTCAAACGCATCCGAAGTCATGACTTCCGCCGCTGTGCGAATGGAAAACTGTCCGAGTGGTGCGACCAGTCTCTGGCAGAGGTTGCCGTAGCTATCCGTATGTTCCACCACGGGAACATGCGGTGACAGCGTGTAGGATTCGCGTGCGACCCATTGTTGTGATCCACTGCGGGGCCGCAGCATCAGCACCATGGGTGTCAGCGCCATCAGATTGAACTCCAGATTGCAGGTGACTCTTATCCATGTCATAGACAGACGTCCTCCTACCGGGTCGTGGATGAATAATTCTCAACGCGTATCATTATTCTAACGTTCTGGAATCGGCTGTGTCATCGGCGTTTTGCGGGCTGAAAAAAGTATTCTGAATTGCAGCACCGACGCTATTGATTCGGGTCTGGGTGCTGTCGAGATATTCATGCAATCCCTCTTCAAAAATATCTTGCAGAGAGGCGAAATTAAACTCTGAAAGCAGCCTGCCCAAGCTTTGTTCCGCCTTGTTGGAAAAGGTCCCTCGTGGGCTACCGGTGATGTTATTCATTGAAATCATCGCCGTGACAATGCAGTAGTGTACGGCACGGGGAAAGTTGGGGTCGAGCAGCAGAAAATCGACAATTTTTTTAGGATCGATGCGGCCGTGACGCTTGCGGTACATTTCAAAAGCACTGGCCGAGCGCAATAACGCCCCCCAGAGGATGTTATCGTAAGAGCTGCCGATATAGTCGACCGAGGGCAGCAGGATAAAATATTTGACATCGAGCAGCCGGGACGTTTTGTCGGCCCGCTCCAACATGCGCCCCATTCTACCGAAGTGCCAGCCCTCCCCGTGGTTCATTGTCGATTCGGTGATGCCGATGAAGGTATGGCTGGCAGTCATGATGTCGACAAAAAACTGGTGCGGCAGATCCATCGACACTTCTTTCGCGGCAGTATTGATCATCAGATAAAAGGTGTTGAGTTGTTCCCACATTTCCGAGCTTATATATTCCCGAACTGAGCGGGCATTCTCCCGTGCAGCGCGGACGCACGAGTGAATCGAGTTGGGGTTGTTGCGGGCAAAAACCAGGAATTCGATGGCATTGTCCCGTGTGGCTTCGCCGTACAGCTTTTTGAACAGTTCATGATCTCCGGTTGTGTTAATTAACGGCTGCCACTGGTCGTTGGCGCTGTCGGGAATATCGAGAGTCATGTGATAATTGGCGTCGATAAACCGAGCGACATTTTCGGCGCGCTCAATATAGCGATTCAGCCAGTACATGGAATTGGCGACTCGACTTAACATTATAATCCCTCCTGCTTCTGAAATGTCGATTCCGGGGAAGGGACCCCTTCTGCATTGAGAACCCAGGTGTCCTTACTTCCTCCTCCTTGCGAGGAGTTGACCACCAGGGATCCCTTTTTCAAAGCGACGCGGGTCAAACCGCCGGGCAGAACGTAAATGCTTTCTTTGCCGTAGAGAATGTAGGGACGCAGATCGACATGGCGTCCCTCAAAGTGGTCATCCACCAGCACCGGTACTCGTGACAGTGCCAGGGTCGGCTGAGCGATATAGGTGCGCGGGCTGGCCTTGATCCGCTTGGCGAATTCTTCCTGTTCGTCGGCGGTGGAATGTGGGCCGATAAGCATGCCGTAGCCTCCTGATTCGTTGACCGCTTTGACAACCAGCGTGTCGAGATTTTCCAGAACAAATTTACGGTCGTCCTCGCGCCAGCAGGCATAGGTGGGAACATTGTTGATGATTGGGTCTTCATCCAGATAGTAGCGGATGATCTCGGGAACATAGGCATAGACCGCCTTGTCGTCGGCAACCCCGGTTCCGGGAGCATTGGCCAGGGCGACCTTCCCTTTACTGTAGGCTTTCATCAGGCCCGGAACGCCAAGCATCGAATCGGCACGAAACGTCTTGGGGTCCATGAAGTCGTCGTCGATTCTGCGGTAGATAACATCGACCCGCTCCAGTCCCTTGGTGGTCCGCATCATCACGTCGCCGCCATGAACCAGCAGGTCGCTCCCTTCGACCAGCGGTACTCCCATCTGCTGGGCCAGAAAACTGTGCTCAAAATAGGCCGAGTTGTAAATTCCCGGAGTCCAGACGACGACATTCGGCGTACGGACCGCCGTCGTGGCCAGCCCTTGCAACATATCAAGCAAACGGCTGGGGTAATCGGTGACCGGCTGGACACTGCAGGCATCAAAGACCATCGGAAAGGTCCTCTTCATGAGCATGCGATTTTCCAGCACATAGGAGACGCCAGAGGGACAGCGCAGATTGTCCTCAAGGACATAGTATTCTCCGTCCCCGCCCCGGACCAGATCGGTCCCGGTGATATGACACCAGATTCCGCCGGGCGGCTTCAGTCCGATGCAGGGCTTGCGAAAGCCGTCGGCAGAAAGAACAAGATCCGCAGGGATGATGCCGTCTTTGAAAATTTTCTGTTCATTATAGACGTCGTCGATGAAGCAGTTCAGGGCATGAATCCGCTGTATCAGACCCTGTTCAAGGCGCTCCCATTCCTTGGCCTGGACGATCCGCGGCACAATATCGAAGGGGAAAATTTTTTCGGTCTGATCTTCGTTGCTGTAAACATTGAAGGTGATCCCCAGATTCAGCAGAGCTCTTTCCGCAGCTTTCTGACGTCTTTGCAGCTCCGTTTCCGGCAGCGCATTGACCCGTTTGATCAAGAGGTCGGCTCCAAGGCGTGGATTCCCTTGGGGATCAAACACTTCATCGTAAAACCCTTCTGTGTCATAACCATCAAATCTCATCTGAGGCTCCTTTTATGGGAAGTGGATTCTCTTGTATGTCGCAATCATGGGCAAAAATAAGTGCAGCGCGGAATTTTTTATAGAAGTTAAAATTTGCTTTCGGAAAGTCTTGCAACATCCACTGAAACGACTACCTTGTGCTTTCCCCCTCCCAGTGCAATCCCTCTCAGGGGCGAAACATCCGAAAAATCACGCCCCCAGGCAACAGTAATATGCTGTTCGCCGGGGAGTTGGTTGTTGGTCGGGTCAAAATCGATCCAGCCGACTTCCGTTGCGTAAACAGAAAACCAGGCGTGCGAAGCATCCGCACCAACCAGGCGTTGCTGGCCCGGTGGCGGCAGGGTTTCAATATAGCCGCTGACGTAGCGGGCTGCTAAACCGATTGAGCGAAGACAGCCGACACCCAGATGGGCGAAGTCCTGACAGACGCCGCGGCGCGAGGCCATGACCTCCGAGAGCGGCGTCGAGATGTTGGTGACCCCAGGGTCGTATTTAAAATCATGATAAATCCGCTGCATCAAATCCGAGACTGCATCGACCAGCGGGCGATCGTTCGTAAAGGACGGTTTTGCATAATCGGCAAGTTGCTGGCTGTTTTTTATCAGCGGCGAATCATACCGAAACGGTAATGCCGCAAGATTCATTTTGGTTCTGATTTCGACCGGTTGTTTTTTTGCCGATTCCCAGGACATCTGGTTCGCCGCCGCGATGATATTCTGATCTGAAACGACAGAGACCTCGCTGACTGCTGTCACCTGTAATTTTTCGTGGGAACTCTGAATCGCGAAATGACTGACACGGTTGCCGAAACCATCTCTCCTCTCACGCAGATCTGCAGGCTCCGGGGTGATCTCAAGTGTACTGGAATGACATTTCTGACGTGATGTCTCACGTGGCAATAAACAGGCCTGGTTGCGACACAGTCCGACCGGCTCACTGTACAAGTATTGAGTTGCGTGGGTGACACGATACCTCATGATGCTTTTTCCTGGGAAACGGACCCCAATTGCTGCGGCACAATGGTCGGACTGAAATAGAGCTTCATCAGGGATTCGGAGAGCTGCTCAAGATAATTTTTCTGATTGATCAGGAACTTTTCAAGCAGATGATAGGTGCTGTCTCTGCTTGAATACTGGGTGAGTTGCTTATGGTCGGTGTTCCTGAGTTCCGCGATTGCGGCGGCGACCAGTTTTTCATCGTCAAGCGTTTGTTCTGCCGTTTTCTCGCGGGGCAGGTCGCCGATGAGGTTCTGTAGTTGCCGAAGCTGGCAGGCCAGCGCCCTGGGGTAATTCTCGTCCATCAGCAGCAGCTCCAGTATCGTCGGCAGTTGCATGAAGGATCGGTAGCGCCGCCTGAAAACAATCAGGCTGTTGCTGGTTGACAGAACGGCTTCCATCATCTGGGCTTCAGTGGACGGCTCATAGCAGGGGACCAGCGTTGCGCGTAACAATTCAATGAGGTTGAGTGCCCGCTCCAGTCGACGACCGATATTCAGGAGCAGCCAGGCCGATTCCCGCGCCATATTTTCATTGGTCAGTCCGTTGAAGGCCGAGAGTTGAATGATCAGTTTGTTGATACTGTCATGCAGGCGACCGCTGCCGATCAGATTCAGCGAAATCTTCGGGTGCCAGCTCTGCTGGATGTTGTCGACGATTCGCCAGGCGTCTTCCGGCAGCATATCTCTGATCGGATAGGCGGAACGACTCAATTTTTTCAAGGTGGAGCGCAGGCTCCCCGACCTGTCGATGTCGCGGGTCAGCGACATCAACTCGGCGCGAGGGTCGGCAAGCTTCGCCTCGGCGTCTTTACCGACAAAGCCGGGTAATGTCGCAGTGACCTGGGTCAGTGCCTGCAATAACCGGTCGAGGCTTCGACGATCATCAGGGTCGCGAAATTCATTGAATTCGCGCAGTTTGGCCAGAATCGAACGGAGCAGGCGGGCCGTTGCGTCGGTGCGTTCCGCATATCTTCCAACCCAGAACAGGTTTTCGGCAGCCCGGCTCGGCAACGAACCGAACAGCGGCGTGATGAGCTGATTCGGCTGCGCGTGCAGCCAGAGGTTAACCTGCTTTTCAGGCTCATGTGTCAGCACCCAGGTATCCTTGCTGTATTCTTCGGCCTGATTCGGAACAGATAAAGAGGTGTCGCGGCTGTTGATCCTGCTCATTCCGCCCGGCATGGCGACATAGGTTTCGTCCTGAGCGGTCAGGAAAGTACTTAAAATACTGGTACGGTATTCAATTTTGTCCGTAATGAAGGTTGGTTCCGTCGATAAAGAAGCAAGCTCCTGCCCCACATACAGGTGGGGATTGGCCTGAATCATCTCGCGGTA
>DATFMC010000053.1:0-2566 GCA_035267105.1 Geopsychrobacteraceae bacterium | reverse complement strand
GTAAAGAGCGGAAAAACGTTTGCTCTTGAGCATCCGGTTCTGCAGCAGGTACATGACCCCCGCACAGAAAGCCAGGGAAAAGGCGGCATTCCCCAGGAAGGCAAAGGTGATATGGATCGGAAACCACCAGCTGTCGAGAATCGGATTTAATTCCAGTAAGGGTTTGTGAGCAATTCCGGCGAAAATCATCAATACCAGGGCCAATGGACTGATAAACGCGCCCATGACCGGTAAGCGGTAGCGTATGTCGAAGAGCAGAAACAGAACCACGAGACACAGGGCAAAGAACGATAGCGAGCCGTGCAGGTCGGTTACAGGCGTGTAACGAACCTCGTAAAAACGCAGCGCCATATTAACGAAATGAATTGCAATGCCGCAGAACAGCACCCAGCGAGCAAATTTCCCCGACTTCTCATGTTTCAACACGACATTGACCAGATAAAGGACCGTCGCTGAAAAATAGGCGATCAGGGTAATCTTGAAGAGTATGATGTGGGATGTCATAGCGCCTCTTTGCTAATCTGTACCTGCAGTTCTGCCAGGCTGAATCCGGGTCCGAACTGAGCTAAGAGCAGTTGATCAATTTTGTTCAATTTGTTACCAGCAATCAGATGAATGAGTTCCCGATCAATGAGGTTACGCAAAACCTCTTGATTGTATTGAACCTCAGTCTGTTCAGTCAACCACTTTCGGCGAATTGCCGCGATGATTTCGACAGCCTTGCCCCAGCTGTCAGGGACCTGTTCGGCAATGTGGTCGCGCATCAGAGCCGCCAGGGCCGGGCTCCTTCCTCCCGTAGAGACCGCGATGGTCAATTCCCCCCGGCGTAAAACAGCAGGTACCGAGAACTCCGAATGCCGTGGAAGGTCGCTGCGGCAACTCCAGATCGAAAGTCTCTTCGCCTCGTCGGCAACGGACTGATTGATGGTCGGACTGTCGGTGCAGATAAAGACCAGGTCGGCTCCCGCCAGATCGCCAGGTTGATAAGGCCGCTGCAGATGTTCCACTTCCGCGATGTGCGGGGTGGTGGGAACCGAGGGGTCAATCACCTTGATCCGCGCCCCGGTGCCTGACAGGCCGTTCAGCTTACGGCTGCCGACCCGGCCCGCCCCTACAATAACGACCAGCTGTCCAGCCAGGCGCAGGGTCACGGGATAGTCTATGTTTGTGCTTAAGCACTCTTGCATCTGGGTTCTGATCCGTACCATTCAGGTTCCAAACAACTCTGCTTCGACCAGTTCACAGAGGAGGTTGCTGAAGAACAGGGTGAGTTCGAGCAGGCGAGCCGGAGATTCCGTGTCTGCCGACAAACGGAGGCTGGTGCAGGAAGTCAGTTCTGCGTGATTGTTGTTCTGCGGGATCAACAGGGCGACAGGTTGATCGTCCTTGGCGATGTTGATCAGTTCAGACAGTTGTGGATCGGTAGAGCCATCGCTAAGGAGCAGTAACAGGTGATTGCTGCTCCCCAGGGAGCGATAGTGACGCGCCAGTAACAGGTGCTGTTGATTAGTGCGGGTCAGCGACGCTGCGAGGGTTGCATCGGCTCCCAGGGCGACAGCGGGCAACGATGGGCGGTCAAAGGCCAGCCGATGGGTAAAATGACTCGCTGCCAGCTGCGCAATCGGTTGCAGGTTGCCGCTTGCAGCGATCAATAGCCGTCCCCCTCCGGTAAAAGTGTTCACCAGGCTGGTTGCAAGGGTTTGCAGCTTTTCACTGTTCTCGGTATTGAACTTTTCAAACAGTCGAGCGACTTCGATACCTGTTTTTGGAATATGTTTATTCATCGCAGCGTAGTTCTTTCCATGTATTCAAGAGACGCGGGCAGGTTAGTTGTCGCCTGCATGATATGAAGGGGATTGCACGCTGTCAAGGCCAGGACAAATTATGGACAATGCCCTTGATTTTTTAACCCGGACACTTATATTGTAAGGTTCAGCGTTAATGAGATGTATTCATGCCAACCTAGAGTAGAGGAGATATTCATGGCAGGAGATAATATCGTAGAATTTACCGACGGAAACTTTGAAGAAGAAGTACTGAATGCGGACACTCCGGTTCTGGTCGACTTCTGGGCAACCTGGTGTGCGCCTTGTAAGGCTATTGCTCCGGTCATTGAACAACTTTCCGAAACCTATGCCGGCAAGGTCAAGGTCGGCAAGGTCAATGTTGACGAGAATCCCGCTACGCCCGGTCAGTATGGCGTGCGTGGCATTCCGACCATGATCCTGTTCAAGGGCGGCCAGGTGGTTGATCAGCTGGTCGGCGCGGTGCCGAAGAACCAGCTGGAAGGGCTGCTGAAGAAAGCTCTATAAGACGCTTCACTTTGACAATTAAAAAGGCCTCCAATTAAATGGAGGCCTTTTTTTTGGTTTGCCCAGCGGAGCTGGCAAACCCGGCCTGTTGCAAGATACAGGCGTCACCCTGATCAGGGGGAAGACAATCCGAATCGCAAGGGCGTTGCTGGCAACGGTGGGGTCTGAAGGAAGCGATAGGAAGTAAACTGCACATAGCGAAAGCGAACCTGATTCGGCATTCTGGGTGGGTAAGCGTGCCAAATAGCGCGAAG
>DATFMC010000052.1:0-20799 GCA_035267105.1 Geopsychrobacteraceae bacterium | reverse complement strand
ACATTCGAAGGCGCTGATGACACCTTTTTCGATATAGGGGATCAGTTCGGCGTGAACGGGATGGATGGAGCTGGAAGCAATTCTGATGTCGCGCAACCCCATTTTATCGATCTCTTGCACAACCATATTCAGCAGCGCATCGCCATTGCGCAGGTGATGATGGGTAGCAATACACATGCCGTCCTTTAACCCGGCAGCCTCAATCGCCTCGCGGAGAGTGGAGAGTATTTTACTGTCGCCAGGGTTGACCCGGCGAAGCGGCCGACTGGTGTGATCTGTTTCAGGTTGTCGGCCAAAAGGAGTACTGTAGGGGATGGTCGGTTTCCCGGCAAAGGTGGAAGGTATCTCTCGCCCCAGACTATTCCTGACCATAAATAACCTCTTCATTCAGTTCGACATCAATCAGGCCGTGTGCCTGAGCTGTTTTCAGGGTACGTACCGCCCTTTTTACGACAGGCGCATCAACCATCCGGCCTCCCAAAGAGATGACCCCGGTTCCCATCTCCCTGGCCTTCTGGATGGCTTCTACAACCTGCAGGGCGTAATCGACCTCTACCTGCTTGGGCGCGAAGACCTCATGCACCGGTTCAATCTGGCGCGGATTGACCAACGACTTCCCGGAAAAACCGAGGGTCTTGATCAGTTCGGTTTCCAGACGCAAGGCATCCATATCAGCGGCATCGGCAAAGATGGTGTCGATGGCCTGAATACCAGCAGCCTTACAAGCCCACACAACGCGGGTTCGAGCCGCAAAGAGTTCTTCCCCTTTTTTGGTTCTTTCGATCTCAAGGCTGGCGGTATAGTCCTCGGCACCAAAGGCCAGGCCAATAAGACGTTTTGAACTCTTGGCTGTTTTGATGCAGTTAATTACCCCTTCGGCGCTTTCGATGGAAGGGAGAATTTTGAAGTGGCCGATAGGCAGGTTCAGCTCTTCTTCAAATTCCGTAAGCATCGTATCGAGCGTTTCGACGATCTCCGGGGTATCCGCTTTGGGTAAGCGGATTCCGTCTGGAAGGGCAGGGAGTACTGTCTTTAAATCATCTTCACCCCACTTGGTGTCGAGACCGTTGATACGAACCAGAACCTCCTTGTTGTGATCACGATAGCTCTCCAGAAAGTTGCGCACCAGAATCCGTGCCGCATCCTTTTCGCTTAAGGGAACGGCATCTTCCAGGTCGATCATGACCCCGTCACTCTCAAAGATAGGGATGTTCTGCAGCATGGAGGGCATGTTTCCCGGAACGTAAAGCATGGAACGCCGCAGCTGGAAATCTGTCATCACGGGGTCTCCTCGTCAATATAGATCGTTGTTGAGCCGCTGCTCTTGGACGGATAGCGTTCGATCCCCTTGACGATCATTTCGGTCAATAAAATTTCACAGCTGGCAAAAACCTCTGCGTCAAAGAGATGTCCACCAAGCACTTCACCAGAACTTTTTCCGACCAGGATATGCAGATGGCAGTCGATGGCTCCCTGCTCGGACGAGATCAGATTGCCCTCTAATCCAAGCAGCTCCAGCGGGCCGGCAATTTCATGTTGGCGCATCCGGGGTTCTGTAATCGGCCGTTTGGCTCCGGTCTTGATGCCTCGAAAGTGAACGTTACTGACCGATCCCACGGCAGAAACAATCACCGCGTTCTGAACCTTTGTCTGGAGCGCAAATTCTACCAACCGCTCAGTCAACTTCTCTTCCGGGTTGATCTTGATGATAAAACGTCTTCCTTGAGCCCATTCTTTATACCAGGCACCTTCCATTTGGACCTCCTGAACAGATTTATTATTCGCAGGCTCTTTTCAATCCAGCTTCCATACGGGCGATGATTGCATAGTCAAGCGCACCACGATCATTGATCCTGATATGGCCTGAGGTGACTTCGGCTTTTTTCAGGACCGCTTCAACTTGCTGACGGATCAGGTGCTCAAACTGTTTTTTGACGGTTGAATCGATCTCTATTCTGAGTGTCTCTGCGGGCTCAAGAAAGACCATTAAATCGCTCGATTGCATGGTCCCCGCTTGCGCTTTCTGTTTGATCTGCATTAATGCCTCCTCTGATGGGTGCGCAAATTGTCCATGATCCCCCTGGCTTCCCGAGATCGAAGGTAGTCGAAAGTTGTCGTTGGCACCAGCCGTCTGACGGTTTCAAAAGCCTCGCGGCGCAGGGCCTCGCGAACCCGAAAGGCACTGATCACTCCATCGTCATGTTGCTTTCTTTGTAGCTGGATCGTTTCCAGACCGAACGGAGCCAGAACGTGATGCATGGCTTCGCTGTAGAGTCGGGTCGTTCGGCAGTAAGGCTCGGTGCCGATAAATCGTTTGCAGATGTTGAAAGCGGGGGCGATATGTTTGGCGAACAATATCAGGTCCAGTTCGATCTGCAAGGTCTGCGCGTCATCGTCCGTTTTCAGGAAATATGACGGAAAGGTTACCCCGCTCACGGCATACTCGGAACTGTCAAGGACGCTGACATTCCTGAGGTGCTGCACACCTTCAGTGACCAGTTTGTATCGAGTATCAAAGGGAAAGATCGATCGATCTTCCCGCACGACAAAGATATACAAATGGTCAACCCGCTTCGCAGCCTCCTCAATCAGGTAGAGGTGTCCCAGGGTGAATGGGTTGCAGTTGACCACAACGGCCCCATTTGTGCCTTTGTGGACCAGGTGGCGGTGTTTATCCAGATAGTTTGCCAGGCCGTTGCCATATTCAAGCAGGCTGACCATGTGATGATTGATCAGGGGAGTGAAGTTCAACGACTGGAATGAGGGGACGTTGCGTGGAGGGGTGAAAACAAAGAAGGATTGGTGTCCGGCATTGTAGCCGCTGCGCACCAGTTCCGTAACCAGTTCGCCGAGAATCGATCCGCCCTGGAAGTCATCCCGGACAGCGAACATTTTCAAGATGTTCCGCTCACGTGCTGCGGTAGCAACCAGGTCACCGTTTGCAAAAACACCGGCCAGTGTTTCGTAGTTCTTCTCAAAACGCAGACCGCTGAGTTTGATCAGTTCTTCAGCACGTGTACGGTCACGGCTGCTCATAAGTTCTACGACCATAGGAACGTATCGCTTGCTTTTTGTGTGAAAATTACTTTTATGTCGACCAAAAACGGTTTGATGACGTTATGATGTAGATTAAGGCCAACGCGACATTGGCGACAATTTTGGCATTTTGGTAAATTGGTCCGACCAATTATATGGAAAAATTAACATGGCGCAGGCTTAATGTAAATCTTTTTTGTCTGTTAAAGCCTTATGATCAGCGGTCAAAACGGGACCATGTGCGCGGGTGACTAATGAAACAGGCTCAGTTTTACAAGAAGTTGGAGAGCGATCGGGTCCATTGCCAGCTTTGTCCGCATGAGTGCACAATTTCCAAAGGTAATACCGGTTTGTGCGGGGTTCGGACCAATCGCGATGGGATACTGTATGCGATGACTTACGGCAGGGTTGTTTCCAGCGCTATCGATCCCATCGAAAAGAAACCTCTTAATCATTTCTATCCTGGCAGTTCGACCTTGTCGCTTGGTTCCGTTGGGTGCAATTTGCGCTGCATCCATTGTCAGAACTGGCAGATTTCCCACCCTGAGATTTCCGGGATGAAGGATCGTCTTGATTTTATCTCTCCTGCCGATGCGGTACTCAAAGCCCAGGAGAATAATTGCCGAGCCATTGTCTGGACCTACAATGAACCTTCTATCTGGATTGAATATGTTCTGGACTGCGCAAAACTGGCCCGCGCTGCAGGGTTAAAGACAGTTCTGGTGACTGCAGGTGTCATCAATTCCGCCCCCCTGAAAGCGTTACTTAAATGGACAGACGCGTATCGACTTGATATTAAAGGGTTCAGCGAAGACTTTTATCAACGTCTGACCGGAAGCCGGTTTCTGAAACAAATCCTGGTAAATGCCAGAACCGCCTATGATTCAGGCGCACACATTGAGATTGTGACCAATGTGATCCCAAACTGGAACGATTCGGATGAACAATTGAGGGGTCTGGCTCGCTGGATCGTAGAAAATCTGAGTTGCGATGTCCCCTGGCATGTGACCCGTTACTATCCGTACTACCAAATGACCGAGCCTTCCACGCCAATTGAGACTTTGGACCGGGCGCGTATGATAGGAATAGAGGAAGGACTGAAGTATGTTTATGTCGGAAATGTTCCTGGCCATCCAGCCGAGAAAACCGTTTGTGTCGATTGCGGAGAGGTATTGATCGACCGTAGCGGCTACAAGGTCTCTGTTAATAATACTGTGCGGGGAAGTTGCAAATTTTGCAGAGCCAGAATTGGACACTATCAGGGCGATTGATCGGAATAATGCATTGTTCCGTAAATAACCATTCGTTATGTTACTGTGCATGGCGTCATTGCTGGTGAAATGGGAGCTTAACGCTCTGAAGGTGCACATCGTCTGATTCCCGCTTTCTGTTTTATTATGAGTTTTTTTGTATTTGTTACCCTTCTGGATGTAAATTGTCTGCCAGCAACAGTTTTTTGAATGCTTTATCGAGAGGAATCCATGGAAAAGTCTGAATCAACGGCCAGTAATCAGGATCCCCAGGTTCCTAAGGGAAGCTATGACTTACGGATTTTCCAGGCGCTTCGGCGCATTATTCGAGCCGTTGATATCCACTCGCATAAACTTTCCCATCAACATAATATCACCGGGCCTCAGCTGAACTGCCTGATGGCGATTAAGGAAGAGGGTTCTCTTTCCAGTGGAAAACTGGCGGGAAAAGTCTATTTAAGCCCAAGTACCGTTGTCGGAATTATCGACAGACTCGAAGAAAAGAGTTTTGTCGTGAGACAGAGAGACACCAGGGATCGTCGGCAGGTTCACATTTCAATCACCCCCGAAGGGGAGGATTTGATCGCCGCCGCTCCCTCATTGTTACAGGACACCTTGGCAAACTCTTTGGCTGAGCTACCTGAATTAGAGTTGGTGACAATTACCATGGCCCTGGAAAGGCTCGTTGATTTGATGGAAGCCCGTCACATCGATGCAGCCCCGGTTCTGGAAACCGGTTCCCTGTCTTCATAATAGTATCCCCTCCGCCTGATAACCTCCCTGTAATATCCAGGTCATCCGTATATTGGCTGTTCCTTGACAAAATTAAATATTTTTGTTAAAAACATTCGTGTACGAACAGTTTGTAGCATAAAAATAAGTGCACCTTCTATTATTCCAACCTTAACCGGGAGCAAGCACAATGTGACAACCTTAGGGTCGTCCGCTAACTCCAAATCAGGCACGACACCTCTCCTCCAAATACTCGCTTAATTCGTCATGCTGCAGAACGTTCACGATCAAATCTGGTCTGAGCGAATTCTGAATGTCAGCATAGATTTGTTGTGCCATATCTTCAGATATGCGCGAAAGGAGTGAAACCTCTAAGAAAATGAGCATCTATTCAACCATTCAACAAAATATTGCTGAAAAAATCAGTGACAGGAAAATAACGACATCCAACTGGAAAAACTGGCATTGGCAACTCAGACATTCAGTCACCAGGGTTGAAACGTTTGAGCGTCTGCTGGGGGTCAACCTGGGTGAGACCGAAAGACGTAAGGTTGAGCTGACTTTGAAGAAGTTCCCTTTGCTGATTACACCATACTATCTGTCACTGATCGACCGTGATGACTTCCGCAACGATCCAGTTTTCAGACAGGCGTTCCCGAACCCCAAGGAACTGGAAATCGGCAAATGTGACATGAACGATCCCCTTGCTGAAGAGCAGGACAGCCCTGTACCAGGCATCACTCATCGTTATCCGGATCGAGTGCTGTTTCATGTGAGCAACGTCTGCTCAATGTATTGCCGACACTGCACCCGTAAACGCAAGGTCGGCGACGTCGATTCCATTCCAGAGCTAAAACAGGTTCATGCCGGTCTCGACTATATTCGCAACTCTCCCGAGGTACGCGACGTCCTGCTATCAGGCGGCGACCCGCTGATGTTGAAAGACGCTTATCTTGACTGGCTACTCACAGAGTTGCGTAAAATCAAACATGTTCAGGTTATTCGTATCGGCACCCGGATGCCGGCGGTGCTCCCTTACCGGATAACCGATGAACTGGTTGAAACCTTGAAGAAACATCATCCGATCTGGCTGAACACGCATTTCAATCATCCCCGCGAAATTACCAGTTCCTCGCGGGAAGCACTGAAAAAACTTGCCGATGCCGGTATCCCCCTGGGGAACCAGTCGGTATTGCTGGCCGGGGTTAACGATTGCCAGAGGATCATCAAGTCGCTGGTTCATAAGCTGGTTGAAAATCGGGTGCGCCCTTATTACCTGTATCAATGTGATCTGTCTGAAGGCCTTTCTCACTTCAGGACCCCTGTCGGAAAGGGGATCGAGATCATGGAAAGCCTGATTGGGCATACCAGTGGATTTGCCGTTCCAACCTACGTGATCGATGCACCGGGAGGTGGCGGGAAAATACCGCTGAGCCCGAACTACCTGATTTCGATAGCCACCAATAAAGTCGTACTGCGCAATTACGAGGGCGTGATCACAACCTACAAGGAGCCGGACAGCTACCAGGAAAAGTTCTGTGAACGTAAATGCTCCTCTTGCGATCTGCAACTGAAACTGGATGACGGGCAGGAGACAGAAATCACCGGCATCGAAAAACTGCTATCTGATTTTGATGAAACGATCAGTTTGACCCCGACCGATATCAGCAGAATGGAGAGACGCAATGAAGATTGATCACGTCGAGCTGTACGGCAAGTCAACCATTCAACATGGATTATTCAATGACCGTGTCTACCTGATGAACCTTGATCGTGATGATTTTCCACACGTCATCGCACATATCGGATCGCTGGTCGCTCTCAACGGCTATTCGAAGGCATTTGTGAAAGTACCTGAGTTCGCGCGGGATTTGTTTGAAGAATACGGCTATCGGGTCGAAGCAACCATTCCGGGTTTATACAACGGCAAAGATGACGGTCATTTTATGGCTCGTTATTTCCACGCTCATCGGTTGATCGATCACTCCGCTGATATCGTTCAGCAGGTTTTGGTGGCCGCACGGGAAAAAGCAACCGATTCACAGACGGTAAAATTACCGCAGGCTTGTGAGTGTCGTCTGGCGAAACCGTCTGATTGCACAGAAGTTGCCCAGCTCTATGCAACTGTTTTCAAAACCTATCCCTTTCCGATTCACGATCCCGATTATCTCCATGAAACGATGGATGACAACGTGATCTATGCAGGCATCTGGAAGCAGGATCAATTACTGGCCATTGCATCGGCAGAGGTTGACAGTAAGTCCGGCAACGCAGAGCTCACTGATTTTGCGACCCTTCCTGACTGGCGGGGACACGGTCTGGCTAATGTTCTGCTCAACAAACTGGAAGATGAGATGGCATCTGCCGGAATAAAGACCTGTTACACCATTGCCCGTGCGACCTCGTTTGGCATGAATATCTGTTTTGCCAGAAATGGATATGGTTTTTGCGGGACCCTGACTAAAAACACCCAGATCTCGGGGGGGCTGGAAAGTATGAACGTTTGGTTTAAGAGAATGCGAGGCGGACAAACATGAAAACAATTTTGATTGCCGGGAATCGACCGGAAATCGGCAAACTCTTTGAGCTTCTCCTATGGCAACCGAACCTCAAATTTGTCAGCGCAAAAAAATTCTCCCAATGTTTGGACTTGTCGTTACGGACAAATCCCAACCTGATCATCGTCGAGGGCAATCCGGATCATTTGACAGAAGCTCACCAGACGATTGTATCGTTGAAGGGGTCGTCTCAAACGTCCGATATTCCGGTATTTATCACGCGTCATGAAAACACTGCGAAAGAACTTTTGGAAGGCATGAAACCACTTATTGAGGGAGTTATCCCGGAACCATTTAATCCGAAAGAAATTAAAAACTTAGCTGAAAAATATATATAAAGAAAGGGAACGTTATGAAACAGGCAGGATTAGAAATGGGTTGGAAAGAACAACTCGGTAAATTTGTCAACAGTATCGAGAAACTTGAACAGTATATCAACCTGACGGATGAGGAACGTGGTGTTCTAGAGTCAAATCAGACAACGTGGGGGACAACTCCTTATTTTGCTTCACTGATGGAGACCGATGACCCAAATTGTCCAATTCGAAAACAGGTTATTCCGTCCCGGCTTGAACAACAGAACTGCTACGGGATGGACGATTATCTGGTCTGGAAGGAAAATCGGGCCACCGAGGAGGTCCGTCCCGATAGTATCGCTCGCCAGTATCGGGATCGCGTTGCCTTTACCGTGACCCAGAACTGCGCAATCTATTGTCGTCACTGCTTCCGGAAGGAACTGGTAGTTGACGGTGATCTGCATCTCGATTTCAATGTCGAAGAAGGGCTGAGATGGCTCGCAGAGCATCCAGAAGTTCGTGACGTTCTCATTACCGGTGGTGACCCCTTTTTACTTCCCGATGAACAACTTGAATACCTGATCCGCAAGTTGCGCGAACTGCCGCATGTCGAAATGATCCGGTTCGGGACACGCACGCCCATAGTGCTTCCGCAGCGAATAGATTCCGGACTGATGAAGGCGATCGGTGGCTTTCACAAGGTGCCGATCTGGGTCAATACTCAGTGCAATCACCCTAATGAACTGACCGAAACTACAGCCGAAGCCGTATATAAACTTCTCAGCAATGGTATTAATGTCGGTAACCAGGCTGTTCTTTTAAAAGGAATAAATGATGATGTAGAAACCTTCCGTCATCTGCATCAAAAGCTTCTCACGGTACGCATCAAGCCCTACTACGTATTCTATTGTGAGGCTGCACCGGGAATCGATCATTTCCGTACCCCGGTTGAAAAAGGAGCTGAACTGATACGCGATGCGTTGCGCGGGCACACCACCGGACTTGCGCAGCCTATGCACGTTGTCGCCACCAATATCGGTAAGATTCCGCTGATGCCGGACTACTATATTGAGGGGAAAAACGAACAGGAGTATACCTTGCGCAATCATAAAGGTGAGGTCACAAAGATTCCGAATGTACCAGAGTAGGGGAGAACCAGAGTTTCGACAGCAATCATTTCAATAGTTGCAGAGGAAACACCAAAAAGATGACCTCTTCAGAGTTTAACGTCGTGAAGGGAGTACTTTTTGCCTCAGCATTGCTGCGAGAAAAACAAAAAATAAACAGGACAAAAAATTGACTACAGATTATAAAGTCACTCATTCATATACAGGACAAACCATGGGTAGCCCCGCCGGTCTCTACGGAATCGCAGAAATGAACAGGCGCGCTGAAGAATTGACTCTGAAGGTTCGAAGTGAGCTGTCCAGAATCGGCTTTTCTCCGGGAAAGCTCAAGGTTCACCGGCAGGGGATATTTATCATGATGCAATACCGTTATCAGGCTATTCTGGCTGATCCTTATGAAGTGCTCATTGTTCTGAAAAAAATATCCCGTGATCTCAGCGATGCTGAGATTTGGGAGCAGATCAATAAGAAAGTTCGTCAGGTTCAACGTCAGAACCTGGTGATGACCAGGTGGTCGATCTTGTGCGTAGCCTGCCTTGCAGTTGTCACCTTTCTTCTTTTGATTTTGACCAGGGGATAAAGAAAAAACCTGGTCGGCGTGAATGGCTGGCGATGCCGGATCGCACTAAGTGAGAAGGTTGATTTCATAGAAGCTTGCCTTACGAACTGTCCAATTGAGGCGGCTTCACGATATCAATAAAGAAGAACGGCCAGCTCAAATTATTTGAGCTGGCCGTTTTATCGTTCAGATGATACCTCGTCTTAGCCGAGGATCTGTTTGAGGTCTTCTTCGGCTGTGCCGATTGGGCCGATGTTGAAGTTCTCAACCAGAAAGTTGAGGACATTCGGAGTGATGAAGGCTGGCAGACTTGGACCGATTTTGATGTCCTTGATACCGAGATGCAGCAGAGTCAGCAAGACCGCTACCGCTTTTTGCTCGTACCACGACAGAATGAACGACAGAGGCAATTCATTGACCTCGCACTCAAAGGCACCTGCCAGGGCAACAGCGATCTGTACCGCTGAATAGGTGTCGTTACATTGCCCGATGTCGAGCAGGCGAGGAATCCCGCCGATATCTCCAAACTCCATCTTGTTGAAGCGATACTTGCCACAAGCCAGTGTCAGGATAACTGTATCTTGTGGAGCCTTCTCGGCAAATTCGGTGTAGTAGTTCCGGCCACTTTTGGCGCCGTCGCAACCGCCGACCAGGAAGAAGTGTCTGATATCACCAGCTTTGACTGCGTCGATGACCTTGTCGGCAACGCCGAGCACGGCATTGTGCCCGAAGCCGGTGAGGATCTCCTGACCTGGTGCATCGGGGAAGCCATCAAGTTCTTGAGCCTTGGCTATAACCTCTGAAAAATCCCAGCCATCGATATGCTTGACGTCAGGAAACTGAACGCGATCCCAGGTGAAGAGGCGGTCTTTGTAATTATCTGCCGGTTTCTGAATGCAGTTGGTGTTGAAAATAATAGCACCAGGGAAATTCTGAAACTCTTTGTGCTGATCTTGCCAGGCACCACCCCAGTTACCTGCCAGATGACTGTATTTTTTCAAACCAGGATAACCATGAGCCGGAAGCATCTCGCCATGGGTGTAAATATTGACACCTTTTCCTTCCGTCTGCTTAAGCAGTTCCTCAAGAAAACGTAGATCGTGGCCGGATACCAGAATCGCCTTACCCGCGACAGTACCAAGTTGAACTGATGTTGGTACGGGATGTCCGTACTTGTCGGTATGTGCCTTGTTGAGCAGTTCCATGGTGACGAGGTTGATGCGACCACACTCCATCGCCATGCCAACGTAATCCATCAGACCCAGGCTGTTGTCGAGCATTGCGGAGAGTGCTTTGTGGGTGAAGGCGTAGATTTCGTCATTTTCAGAGCCAAGAATCAGCGCGTGGTCGGCATAGGCGGCGTAACCTTTAATGCCGAACAGGATGGTGTCGCGCATCGACTGGGTATCCGGGTCGACGCCGGCTTCTTTGGTGCCGTGAAGTTGAGAGAGTGCAAGGAGTTGGGCGTGATCAGACGGTAACGCCCAGCCCTGAGCGGCTGGAGGAATGGCTCCATTATAACTGCCGGCCAATGATTGCGCCTTGTCTTTGAGCGAAACAGCTTCTTTGATCACTGCCACGATTGAATCATCAGAAAAATCGACGTTAGTGACGGTCGTGAAGAGGGCTTTGATCATGAACCTATCGATCTCAGCGTCGCTTTTGCCATTCTCGCGCGCCAGATTGGCCCAGAAGCCGATTCCCTTCAGAGTGTAAACGAGAAGATCTTGAAGATCAGCCACATCAGGTTGCTTGCCACAGACACCTACGCTGGTACAACCGGTCCCCTGAGCTGCAGTTTCACATTGGTAACAAAACATAATTTAAACCTCCTAGTTTGATTCGTTGTTGAGCGTTGACAGGATGTGTTAACTGGCTGCGAATATAGGGCAGTCCTGCAGGGAAAACTTTGACCCGGATCAAAAAACAATTAAATTTTCTTCTTTTGGCAGGAAAAGACTATCCTGCTTGCTTTTGTCGCAGATTTTGAGAAAAACATAATTGGATTTGAACTGGCATTCGATCAGCGATCAGGACAGCATCAATAGAAATTTTTAACTCAGGTCTGATAGAATGTAAGATCAATCGATGGAGGGTATATAGATTATGAACCGAAACAAAAAAATACTTTTGGTCAGCGCCGCAATTCTCGTCTCTTTGCTGCTTGGTCTGGTGCTTGTGGTGCATCTGCTGGTCACGCCTGAACGGGTCAAGGGGTGGGTAATGCCTGTCCTGGAAGAAAAGCTGCATCGCGAAGTTTTTCTTGCTGATGTAAAGATCGGCCTGTTATCGGGGATCGTTTTGCAGGGTCTTGAAATCCGGGAGCATGATGGTCAGAATAATCTGCTTCAGATTGAGGAGTTGGCTCTGAGCTACCAATTCTGGCCACTGCTGGGCGGACAGTTGATTGTCGATGATATCCATCTTGTCCGGCCGAAAATTCGTCTGGTGCAGAACGTCGACGGGTCTCTGAGTATCGACGATCTGCTGAGCAGTTCTCAAGCTGAACCCAAAGCAGCCCCGAGCAGCGATAAATCCGCAGAAGAGAATGACGACTTCAATCTTCTGGTCAGCAGAGTCTTGCTGGAAGGTGGGGATTTCATGCTCATCAACAAAGCGGATCGTTCCGGCAATATCCATCTGCAGCAGCTCCGGGTTTTGGCGACCAATATCTCGTTACAGGAGAGCTTTCCTCTTGAACTGTCTGTGCGCTTTAATGAGACCGATTTTCAATTCAAGGGCGATTATCAGATTCCTGCCAGTCGTGGTCGACTTGATCTGTATGTCAAACGACTCGATCTGAATAAATTTATCAGTTCCGGGCCGGCTGGTGCTCCGTCAAAGACAGCATCTGAGAAGAAACCGTCGTCCAGCGAAGAGCCGGGCCCGGTCAGTCTGCCTGTTTCTCTGGCCGGAAGCGTACAAATAGACGAACTCCTCTATCAGGAGATGATGATCAAAGCGGTTCGGGCTGATTATCAACTTGAGGAGAATCGTTTTCAGCTACAACAATTGATCGGAGATATCTTTGATGGTGGCTTTAAGTTACGGGCAGATGTCGATCTCGGAGTAAAGGGATTTGCTTATAGCGGAGACTTCTCCGTTGATGGAGTAGACCTGCAGAAATTGGTTCCCGCACTCCTGCCACGCGCCGAAAAGAGTAGCCATGGCTTGCTGCAAGTGCAACTCGATTTTTCCGGTGCCGGAACCGTTCCGCAGCAGTTGATTAATCAGCTGGTTTCACAGGGCAGCTTTAAGCTCGCGCAAGGGAAGCTGATGGGCAATCCTCTTCTGACTGAACTGGCGAAGTTTCTTGGCAACCCGGAACTGAAGGTTCTGAGTTTTCAAACATTAACCGGAACCTATGATTTGAAACAAGGCATGGCTAACATCCAGGCAGCTCTCGACAGCTCCAGGACTCGCTTCGATTCCTCAGGGACTGTGGATCTTGATGGCCCTCTCAATTTAAAGCTTGAGACTCGCCTGGCTCCTGAGATGCTTGAGGGACTCAGCTCCGGAAGCCCGCTTCGCCAGGCGTTCACTGATCCAGACGGGTGGGGTGTATTGCCTTTGAAACTTTCCGGCAGTTATGCTGACCCGAAATTCAGTCTCAGCACCGAGGGGCTCCGCTCCCAGGTAAAAGAGAAAGCCAAACAGAAAGTGACCGAAGAAATACAGAAACAATTGGGAGAAGAGGGTTCGTCGGTCAAAGACCTGCTTGACGCGCCACTAAAAAAGCTGTTCGGGAATTAGTCCTGCTCTAATTTATCGAAGGTGGATGTGGCGAAAGCAAAATTCTGGACAACAGCGACCGAACCGGGTAGCGTATCAACTCTAAATTTTAACAAATAGCTAGATCAGGAGAGGACACCCATGTCAGGAACAGAAGATTTCAGCGGATTTGAAGTGATCAGAGCAGCCATGGAGGTCGAAAAAAACGGTTATCGTTTTTATTCCTCCATGGTTCCCAAGGCCCATACTGAACTGGCCAGAGAACTGTTCAGCCTGCTGGCGCAGGATGAAGTTGGACATTTAAAAACTTTGGAAAAAATGGTCCCTCTCTACCAGGAAGGTGAGTTCTGGGAAAATGAGGAAGAGTTTTTGCCCTACCTGCGCCGTTTCTCCGATAAAGAGATTTTCCCCTCAGCCGAGCAGGTCGAGTCGGCAATGGTCAGCCAGGAAGGTGACTTGAGAGCCCTTGATCTCGCCATTGAGGCCGAAGAGAAATTTGCAGAATATTTTCACACGGCTGCCAACCATGCCAAAACCCAGGAAGGGAAGGACGCTTTTGACTGGCTGGCCAAAGAGGAAGACCGACATGCTGCCATCCTCAAGGATCGGCGCCAGAAGATTGCCGGATAAATACCTGCTTAGACAAAAAACGGAATCTTAAGCAGGTTCCGTTTTTTTTATGAATATCATGATTTTTCACAACCCGTAGTTTTAACTCTCACCAAAATGATATGCTTAGGATTAAGCTGTAAATCTTTCGCAAACTCAGTCGGTTTTTGTATCGAGAGAAAGAGAGGATGAGATGTTGAAACGTTTGGTTTTGGTTTTCGCGGCGGCTGTTTTTCTGTTCATGCCGATAACGGCGTTGGCGGATTCTCACGATCCGAAGAGGATTCTTGCTTCCGAGGTGATGGAGAGATTAAACATGGGGGAAGATATTCTTTTTCTTGATACCCGGACCTCATACGATTGGTCTTCGGCAAGAACGAAGATTAAAGATGCCATCCGGGTCAATAATGAAGTATTGGCCCGGATAGCTAAAGAGACGCCGAAAGATAAACTGATCGTCACTTATTGCACCTGACCGAATGAGAACTCAAGTGCCGGTCTGGCGCGAAATATGATGAAAGCAGGATTCGTGAATGTTTACCCCCTGGAAGGTGGGTTGATGGCCTGGGAAGCGGCAGGGTATCCAACAGTAGAAAAAACAGAATAGAAGATGATGCTCCATCAGAACCTAAAGCCCCCTGTAAGCGCAAAAATTGATTGCGGTTACAGGGGGCTTTGGTTATGACTATGTTGTTATTTCGTTCTTCCCGCAAAGGCTGCTGATCAATCTGCTTCCCCTTAAGGTCGACCATGCTTGTTTTTGATGTAAATGGAGCTCCGCCAACCCGACAGGACATTCAGCAGGAACAACTTCGCTTGAAAAAATTGAGAAAACAAGCGTTACGCTCGGGATTGATTTCAGACGCTCTGCATGCACTGATTCTTTTTTCACTCTATTTTGCCGATATTCTGACCGGGACTGGATTCCTCATCGCTGTTTTGTGCGGGACCGTGATTGCCGTGGTTCTGGCAACGGGAACCAGAACCACGCTGGTCTTGTCTGACCGCTTTTCCCTGCTGTTGATCATCCTGGGGACTGGCGGTGCGGTCGCCGGGATTCTGATCGGTTATTTCGGAGAGGGATTGACATCCGGGCTGGTCGCTGGCGTGGCTGCGAGCAGTATCGTGGCGACGGGCTGTATCCTGGGACGTAAGATCATGGGGATTCTAACGGCCATTGAATCGCTTGAGCCGATCAACGAAGACCATCCCGTCCATCGTGAATTGATCACCCTCTGTCGGCAATATGAAGTGCTGGAGCATTATCGACAGCAGGCCCGCGATAACCTTCGGCTTTTTCTGGTTTACGGTGAGTTAAAGGCGATGCGGCAGTGGGTGGCTGATCACCAATAAGCAGTTATCTTTTTCGAACTACTTCTTGCGGCCCTTTTTTTTTGCTGCCGGGTTGCCCTGCGATCCGGAGAAGTATTCCCCCAGAAACTCTTTCTTGAAGCTCATATAGTCTCCCGCTTCAATTGCCTTGCGCGCACCGTCCACCATGTTCAGATAAAACCTGACATTATGAATCGCTGAGAGGGTGGCCGAGAGAATTTCATTGGCGTTGAACAGGTGATGCAGGTACGCTCGACTGAAATTCTGGCAGCAGTAACAGTCACAGGCCGGGTCAACCGGGAAAAAATCGCGACGGAAGTTACGGTTGGTCAGACGGATCTTGCCACGACTGGTAAACAGGGTCGCGCTACGAGCATAGCGGGTGGGGATGACGCAGTCGAACATATCCATGCCGCGCTCAATACTCTCCAGGATGTCTTCCGGCAGGCCGACGCCCATCAGATAACGGGGCTTGTCTTCCGGAAGGAAGGGCGCGGTATATTCAACGACTTTTTTCAGCAGGTCCAGTCCTTCACCGACACTGACCCCGCCGACAGCGTAGCCGGGGAAGTCCATGGCGGTCATCTGCTCGGCGCAATCGCGGCGCAGATCTTCATATACGCTCCCTTGTACAATACCGAACAGGGCCTGGTCTTCACGATTGTGATGTTTCAGGCAACTCTCGGCCCAACGCAGGGTTTTTTTGATCGATTTGGCTGAGTAGTCATGGGTCGCCGGGAAGGGGATACATTCATCGAACGCCATGATGATGTCCGCCCCCAGATCATTTTCGATCTGCATCGCTTCCTGTGGTCCGAGGAAGATCTCTTCACCTGTAAGCTCATGTTTGAAGTGAACTCCATGCTCGCCAATTCGTTTATTCGGCAGTGAAAAAACCTGGAAGCCGCCGCTGTCGGTAAGGATTGGTCGATCCCAATTCATGAATTTGTGCAGACCACCCGCTTTTTTGACCAGCCCTTCACCCGGTTTAAGATGCAGGTGGTAGGTATTGGAGAGGATGATTTGAGCTTCCGTCTCCTTGACTTGAGCGGGGGTCATCGCTTTGAGAGCACCGTGGGTGCCGACAGGCATGAAGATCGGGGTTTCAATGGTTCCGTGCGGGGTCTGCAATCGACCTCGCCGCGCACTGCAGGTTGGATCCTTTTTAATCAAGTCAAACTGAAACATTCAGTTATTCTCCATAATGATTTAAGATATCGAACCGCTCTGAGATGGTCGGCGGACTAGACTGTATAACAGAATCAGTATAGCAGTGCAATAAACCAGGTGGCGCAATGTCCAATCTTTTCCCCATCCCCGACTATCTCGAAAGCGCAGAATATTCTTTGCTGATCTTTCATCTGCAGGCAAAAGAGTATTTTGATCTGCCGTTGTTTGGGTTATTGCGTTTGCGGCGTGAGTTTCAGCAGGCCATCCAGAGAATAAGAGGGTCCGTTGAAGACGAACTGTTTCAACAACTGCATTCCTTGCTGGAACCATCACCACCGAACGATATCCGGCTACGCCGGCTGGTTCAAAAACCGTCACCAGCGATCGTCCTGTTTCCTGATCTTGGTCGCAGCGGGTTAACTGAGCCAGGTGACTGCATCTCTTTGCCGGTTTTGTTTCTTGGGCAGGGACTGCTCTCCATTGAACCTTTCGCGTGCTTGTTGCGACAGGTCGGAAAGCAGGGGCTGTTGGGCGGGCAAGGAGTTTGTGAGCTTTCAGCAATAGAAGCGGAAGATGCCAGCGGCCAGCGGACTGTTCTTTGGGATGGTGGAGCTATCGCGGGAACTCTGTCGCCGGTGATTAACGATCTGCGCTGGTGGCTGGATATGCAGCCGCTCAACTGGAATCGGTTGCGGCTCGATTTCGTTTCGCCGACGCGACTTCTGCACGGAGGGAAACCATTATTCAAAGCAAAGTTCACAGATCTGTTTCCATTCATTCTACGCCGGGTTACAGCGATGTTGGCGGCTCACTGCCGACTCGACACGGTTAATGATCCTTCGGCAATGTTGGCTGTTGCAAGTAATATGGAGGAATCTGATAATTGCCTGCAATGGAAGGATTGGCGGCCACTGACTGCCGCCCGGGGCGGTCAAGATCTTGGAGGGCTCAGCGGCTCACTGGTGCTGACCGGAAGCGGACTTGCTGATATCCTCTGGGTTCTGCAACTGGGAAGTCTGCTGCAGATCGGCAAGGGTGCTCCCTATGGGGCCGGCCGGTATGAACTCTCATATATCGCTAGCTAGCGAAAGTTATTAGGCTTTTTGTTCTGTTTCTGTTGCCTCTCTCAGCTTCTACGTTATAATTTACTCTGCATTCAGTAGAGGAGGTCTACCATGAAAGATTCTTGGGAGGAGAGAAAAAAAGCTCTTGAAAATGAATACTTTCACAAGAAAGAGCAAGAACTGATAGAGAAGATGAAGCGCAACACGGAAGAGTCTGTTGCAAAAGAACATTGCAAGGGCCGCTGTCCAAAGTGCGGAGAAAAGATCGAGCCGATGACCTTTCGTGGGGTTCCTCTCGATTGTTGTCCCGGCTGTGGCGGCATCTGGCTCGGCCCCAACGATCTGAAGATCCTGGCTGAAAAGGATCATCGAAGCTGGTTTGACCTTTGGTTTCATCAGGATGAAACACCCTCCACGCAGGGAGGAAGTTAATATGGGCTGGTTCGGTTTTCTGCTGCTACTGTTGATGGTTGCCGGAGGGGTTTATTTCTATCAGAAGCTGCTATCCATAGAGCGTGAAATTCTTCAGGAACGAGCGGTGCCCAAGCCGGAAGCCCAGAGCATCCCTGGCGATAATGTTGTCGAACCGGAGGTCGCACCTCCGATCTTCAAGGAACAGGTCAAGCTCGAGCCCGCTGTCCCGGATGATAATGTCGATGGGCCAACTAATCTGGAAGACGCCTTGATAAAAGTTGTCACTGATCTGCCCGGGTTGCTACAGACTGAACTCTACGAGCTGTTTCCCGGAGAGGAACGGAAGCGGTTGCAGGCTCTGTTGCTGCAACTGGACCGTAAAGGGGTGATCAGGCGGGAGAAAAAAAAGAGCAGCTATCGGGTGTTCCCGGTTTGAACTGGCAACTATACGATTCACAAAGACCTGCGGTTTGGCCGTGGGTCTTTTTCATTTGAATCATGTATCTATCAGGGATAATTCCCATAACTACCGATGCGGGATAATTGTTTATGCAACTTGAAATATTTACAACAGGTGGCACCATCGATAAGGTCTATTTCGATGCAAAGAGCACTTTTCAGGTCGGCGAACCGCAGATTGTTGAGGCCTTGGCTGATGCAAATCTCAGCCTCGATTACCGGGTGATTCCGCTGCTGCGCAAAGACAGCCTCGAACTTACGGATGAGGATCGCGCTCTGGTGCGGCGGGCGGTGCTGGCCTCGACTTCTTTGCAGATCGTCATAACCCATGGCACCGACACGATGATTGAAACAGCCAGATCTCTTGACGGAATTCCTGGCAAAACCATCGTTCTAACAGGTGCAATGCAGCCAGCGCGCTTTCGCTTTACTGATGCCATATTCAACGTGGCCAGTGCGATGATGGCGGTTCAGACCCTGCCCGCCGGCGTCTATATTGCCATGAACGGGAGAATCTTTGATCCGTATTCGACGCGCAAAAACGTCGAGTTAAACCGTTTCGAGGAGATAGGTAATGAGATTGTCGATTGTTAGAGAATCTGACTGAGGAACAGCTTGGTCCGTTCGTGTTGCGGGTTGGCAAAAAACTCCTTGGGACTGTTCTGTTCGACAACCTCACCGAAATCCATGAACATCACCCGGTCGGCAACTTTCTCGGCAAATCCCATTTCGTGGGTAACGACCAGCATGGTCATTCCTTCTTCTGCCAGTTCGATCATGACATCCAGAACTTCCTTGATCATTTCCGGATCAAGGGCCGAAGTTGGCTCATCAAAGAGCATCACTTCCGGTTTCATGCAGAGGCTGCGGGCGATGGCGACCCGTTGCTGCTGGCCACCGGAGAGTTGGCCGGGGAATTTCTTGGCCTGCTCGGCGATATGGACCTTTTCCAGGTACATCATCGCCAGTTCTTCCGCCTCCTTTTTGGGGGTCTTCCGGACCCAGATTGGCCCCAGGGTCAAATTTTCAATGATGGACAGATGTGGAAACAGGTTGAAGTGCTGAAAGACCATGCCGACTTCGGCCCGGACCTTCTCTATGTTTTTTATGTCGTTGGTCAGTTCCGTTCCATTGACAATAATCTGACCCTGTTGGTGCTCTTCAAGCCGATTGATACAACGAATCAAGGTGGACTTCCCTGATCCGGACGGTCCACAGATGACAATTCTCTCTCCCAGCTTGACTTCCAGATTGATTCCGCTCAGGACGTGGAAATCTCCAAACCATTTGTGCATCTCGGTAATTTTGATGATCGGTTCGGCTGTGTTGTTCAGCTGCGTGTCATTCATATCGATCTCACTCTTTCATATTTTGCCGGCCTAATGTCCGGTGTGCAGTTCTTTTTCGAGTCTGCGGCTGTAGCTCGACATAGCGTAACAGCAGATGAAATACAATACTGCCAGGAAGATGTAAGCCTCGGTCGAATATCCGGTCCACTTGGGATTGGAAAGGGTGACCTTGGTTGTCTTAAGAACATCATAAAGGGCAATAATGACCACCAGAGAAGTATCTTTAAAGGCCGAGAGCAGGATGCCGACAGTCGGTGGAATGACTATTTTCAAGGCCTGCGGCAGGATAATCAGACGCATCGTCTGCCGGTAGTTCAATCCAAGAGAATCCGCTGCTTCATACTGCCCGCGCGCCATCGCCTGCAGCCCACCTCGGACCACTTCAGCGATGTAGGCCGCGGTAAACAGAATGATCGCGACCTGGGCGCGAAGGACCTTGTCAATGGTCATCCCATCCGGCAGAAACAGTGGAAAGAGAATTGAAGACATGAACAGCAGACTGATCAAAGGGACTCCGCGGATCATCTCGATATAGACGACGCAGAGGGTTTTGATCGCCGGCATTTTTGATCTCCTGCCGAGGGCGAGGAGAACTCCAAGTGGATAGGCGACGACCATACCGAAGAAGGAAAGCATCATGGTCAGGGGTAAGCCACTCCACTGGGCTGTTTCTACCACCGGCATGCCGAAGAGGCCGCCATACATCAGGGTCCCCATAATGATCAGGCCGATCGCCCAGTACCAGCCGAGACGCTTGTTCCAGCGGGTCCGTTCCTTGGAATAGATCACCAGAGTCAGCAACAGGATCATTGCCAGAATCGGTCGCCACTCCTGGCCTGACGGGAAAAAACCAAGGATGATGAACTTGATATTGTTCGGTACGATCGACCAGCAGGCACCTTCTATATCACGACATGCCTCGGCGGAACTGTACCAGAGGCTGTCAATAAAGGCCCATTTGAAAAACGGCGGCACAATATACCAGAGACCAGTCAGGGTGATAACAGTCAAGAGCGAGTTGTACCAGCTATTGAACAGGTTGTCCTTAAGCCAGGTGATTGCGCCGATTTTGAGGATTGGGGCCGCCCGGTATTCTCTGGTGGCTTGCTTGG
>DATFMC010000051.1:0-8039 GCA_035267105.1 Geopsychrobacteraceae bacterium | reverse complement strand
TCGGGACAACCCCGACCGCGACAAACAGCCCGGCAACTGCAACTTCGGTCAACTCGTTGGTCTTTACATTCCGCAACACCATGCCGGTCAGACCTGTGTTATCTGAAAGCAGGCTGTCGACAACGCTGTCCCAGGCCATTTCGATCTTTTCATCGGCAACAACTCTGGATGCAACAAGTTTTGTGGCACGCAGTTGATCACGTCGGTGCACCATGGTCAACTTGCTGGCGAAGCGGGTGAGAAACAGAGCTTCTTCGGCAGCTGTATCACCGCCGCCAATGACGGCGATAGGCTGGTTGCGAAAGAAGGCCCCATCGCAGGTCGCACAATAGGAAACACCACGGCCGACCAGTTCCTGTTCCCCAGGCAGATTGAGTTTTTTGGGGACAACCCCGGTTGCGATTATCACTACAGAACAGATCAGCTCTTCACCATCGATCACAAGCCGTTTTGTATCGCCCCGATCTTCTATCTTTTCAACGGTTCCAGATGTCGTTTCAAGGCCAAACTCGACACAGTGTTCCTGAAATTTCATCATCAGCTCAGGACCATCAACTCCGCCGGGATAGCCGGGCCAGTTTTCTATGGTGGTGGTGGTCATGACCTGTCCGCCCATGATCATTTTCTCAATCAGCAAGGTTTTCAGTTCGGCGCGTGAAGCATACAGTCCGGCAGTCATCCCCGCTGGACCACCGCCGATAATAATGACATCATAATCAGTCTGACTCATTCGATTTAACTCCTTGGAGGAACCTACTTGTTAAGCGGGTACTCTTAACATATCATGGGCATAAATGATACCGGGTGAGAATGAAATGAATTGTTTTTGTTATGGGGTCCTTGGCGTTATTCCCCGCATCAGTTCTTTCAGCTGGTCCGGTTTGCAGGGAGAGATTGAATGTTAAAGCTTGTACGTTGGCTGGTCTGGTTGCTGGTTTCTCTGATTGTTTTGACGGGACTGGACCAGACGTTGGTCAGAGTACCGATGAAGGTGCCGGTTCTGGAGCAATTCCAGAGTTTTTATGTTGATTTTCGTGGCAGGTTGCTCGGACTGACGAGTCGTCAGGTCAAACAATATTCTGTCGAACAGGTGATAGAGACGACAGAGAAACAGGTTGCGCCTTCTGCCAAGGTGGCTGGACCTCGTTTTCTTTATGTTGATGATTCGGGGGCGCTTCAGTTTGCCGATAGTCTGGACGCTGTCCCTGAACCCTATCGCAAAGACGCCCAACCGATGGAACAGTGAGGCTGCCTGTGTTTCATGGGGTACCGTAGATATCGTCACGTCGATCTTTAAGAATAGAGATTTGTTTGCGATAGCTCTCCATTTCAGAAAAATCAAATTCTGCCACCAGTTCCGTATCTTCCTCACCAGCTTCGGCCAGAACCTTGCCGAGTGGAGAAATCAGCTGGCTCAGTCCGAAAAAGTCGAGCTTTCCCTGAACCCTGCAACAGTTTGCAGCAACGATAAACAGCTGATTCTCAATAGCGCGAGCGCGGAGCAGCGTTTTCCAATGCTCCTGGCGGGGTTTCGGCCATTCGGAAGGGATACAAATGACCTCAGCCCCCTCCAGGGCCAGTTTTCGGAAAAGCTCGGGGAACCTCAGGTCATAACAGATGGCGATTCCCAGCCTTCCGATGGAGGTTTCCGCCACCAGGGTCGAGTTTCCCGCCGCAAGAAACCGGTCTTCTCCCATTGTTGAAAAAAGATGCAATTTGCGATAAAAACTGAGCACTTCACCGTTATCTATCAGATAAGCAGTATTGTAAAAGGCCCCGTCAGAAAACTCAGGCAGGCTGCCCACACTAACCAGCTTCTGTTCGGAACATTGTTCCTGCCACTGCTCCAGAACCCGCGGGGTTTCCTGAGCCAGGCCGGCAAGGTTTTTGTAATCATAACCGCAGCTCCACATTTCTGGAAGAACCGCAAGCTGCGCCCCCTGATCGGCGACTCGCCGCATGGCAGAAAGGGCTTTTTTCAGATTTTCTTTAATGTTGCCGATCTCAATGTTAAACTGTATAGCTGAAGATGTGATCTGCTTCATTGTTCCAAGACCTCATGTTGATAAGCAAACATCGTTGTTTTTTTATTGGGTACCGTTGTTTCTATCCCAAAGTCAAGAACATCATCAAAGGGTACCGTAATAAAAGTAAAAATTAAAATCGAACAAAATCTGGCCAGTGCCGGTCTTCATCTTTGAATGTTGTCTTTTCTTTCTTTTTAAAAAGCCGTTTCCTGGCTTGACTGAAAGTGTTGACGATAAATAAAAGGGCGTGATAGATATGTTCTTCGTTCACATGGCCCGGGAACAGGCACTTCCCTTGCATCGCAACAGGCGTGAAGAGCGGAACCTTCACACTGGCACCTTTATATCTGCAGTTTATCACTGAGTCGGGATCATAAATATGAAGGCAAAATTTGCCACGTTTATCATTATGCTGTTTTTCTGGGTGATCATGTCCGGGATGTTTGACGGCTTTCATTTGACCCTGGGCGTTATCTGTTGCCTGTTGGTTGCTCATTTCAGCCATGGCCTGCTCTTCAATCAGGCAAACTCGCTGGGCCTGCGTGGACTGTTCGGGTTTTCTCTTTATCTTCCCTACCTTCTCTGGCAGATTGTTCTGGCTAACCTGCAGGTTGCATATATTGTCCTGCATCCGCGCATGCTTGAGATGATTGATCCTCACTTGTTCCGTTTCGATACGATCCTGAAAAGACCGATGTCAAAGGTGACATTGGCTCAGTCTATTACCCTGACACCAGGAACCATTACAGTCAATATTCACGAGGATCAGTTCGCCGTCTACGCCTTGACCACAGAAGCCGCAGAGGCGTTGCCGGGGGAAATGGAGCGCCGGGTTGCCAAGGCGCTGGAGTTCGAATAAATGATGGAAAATTTTATCCTGATTTCAGCGATTGTGCTTATTCTTCTGATCATGGTCAGTCTGATCCGGGTGGTCGGAGGTCCGACAGTTGGCGACCGGATTCTGGGTGGCAATGTCGTTGGCACCAAGACGACGGTTTTGTTACTGCTGATCGGGATCCTTTATGAAAACCTGGGGATGTTCGTCGATATCGCCATCGCCTATGCTCTGTTGAATTTTATTGCGACCCTGGGAGCCACCAAGTTCTTCCTGAGGCGCGGTGATGTCGGCGAAATGGTGGATGAAGCGATTCTGCGGCATGAAGATATTGTCGCAGAAACCAAAACATCGAAGGGAGGCTCAGAGTGACTATTCTTGCGGGGATCCTGATCCTGATCGGGCTGTTCTTTTTCGCTATTGGAGTCCTGGGCATTCTTCGCTTCCCCGATTTTTATTCCCGGCTGCATGCTGCTGGAAAATCTGATTCACTGGCAGCGGTTCTGGTTATCATCGGTGTCGCAATTTACAACCTGCAGGACCCGAGCTTTGGCAACCTGCTGGTCAGCCTCAAGATCATGCTGATTGCCGTGTTTATCTATGTTGCCAGCCCCACTGCGACTCATGCCCTGACCAAAACGGCACTGATTATAGGCATAAAACCCTGGGAGAAGGGGGAGAAGAGACAATGATCTGGACTCTCGACCTGTTGATTCTATTACTGGTGGTGATCTGCGCCATAGCGGCAATCAGTGTTAAGGATCTGCTCAGCGCCACGATCATCTTTGGCGTGTACAGCTTTCTGATGTGTCTGCTCTGGGCTGAAATGGGCGCCGTCGATGTCGCCTTCACCGAGGCGACGGTTGGAGCAGGGGTCAGTACCGTTCTCTTCATCGCGGCGATTTTGCATACGTCGAGGAGGAGCAAGGATTGAAAGCACTGGCACTCATTGCAACCTTGGTCACCGGGGTGATTCTTCTTTACGGAACCATGGACTTTCCGGCCTGGGGCGATCCCCAATCTCCGGCGTCAGGGACTTTATCGACCCACTATATTGAGAAAGCGGTTGAAGAGACCCATGTACCCAATATTGTTACTGCGGTATTGGGAGACTACCGAGGCTATGACACCATGTTCGAGACCGTGGTTATTTATTGTGCCGGGCTGGTGGTTATCAGTGTCCTGCGCAGAACGAAACAGAAGCAACCGGAGAAGAAAGCATGAAACTTCTTCAGGAGCGGACTCAGAAGCAGCAAATCGGGCAAAGCCTGATCATTCAGACCGCAGTGCGCCAGCTGGTGCCGTTTGTGCAACTGTTCGGGCTCTATGTCATTGTCCACGGGCACTACAGCCCCGGCGGCGGTTTCCAGGGTGGGGTTATCCTGGGCTCATCTTTTGTCATGCTGGCGCTGGCGTTTGATCAGTCGACCTCTATGCGTTTAATGTCTGAGCGGGCAAATGTCATGCTCGGCAATGCCGGTGTGCTTATTTTTACCGGTGTGGCGGCTCTCTGCGCCATTGTGGGAGGGCTGTTTCTCGATTACAGCGCGCTTGATGCCATTATTCCGCTGGGGCCGGTTGAGTGGCGTTCTTTCGGAATTTTTCTGGTTGAAGTCGGGGTCGGGCTGGCAGTCATGAGTATTATGATTTCGCTGTTCTGGGATCTCAGCTCCGCTGGCGAGATGGACGAGGGACTTTGATTATGGATGATTTGCTGGCTGTTATTGTTGCCAAGTATAATTACTGGATTTACGTGATCCTGATGATGATCGGCTTCTATGCCATGATCGGCAAACGGAACCTGGTCAAAAAGCTGATCGGCATGAATATTTTTCAGACGGCGATTATCCTGATGTTCGTCTCTGCCGGGGTCAAGCATGGCGGGAAAATTCCGATCCTCAATAAGTACGAGGTTCTTAAAAATGGTATTGATGCCACCCAGATCGTGAACCCTCTGCCCCATGTACTGATGCTGACGGCAATTGTTGTTTCGGTCAGCATCACCGGCGTAGCCCTAGCAATTCTGCTGCGAATCTATCGTGAATACGGAACCCTCGAAGAAGATGAAATCCTGGAGAAACTCGGCAAATGAGTACGTCTAATCTACATATCTATGTGATGGCCGTACCGCTGCTGACGGCTTTCTTTGTCAATTTGCTTGGGCGAACGTCCAAAGTCTGGATCGCCCCGCTGGTTGTCGGATCGTTGGCTTTTTCATCAGTTGCTTCTCTGGTACTGATGGGACGGGTGATGACTTCCGGGGGGTTCAGCTACACGGTCGGTAACTGGGTTCCTCCTTACGGGATTGAGCTAGTGGTCGATCATCTCTCGGCTTTGATGTTGGTGCTGATTTCGGTGGTGGCCCTGTTCGCTTCGGTGTCAGCGCTCAAATCGGTTGAGCAGGAGCTCCCTGGCCGCGAACATCTCTTCTTCACCCTCTATCTGATTCTGATTGCCGGCCTGATGGGGCTGGTGTTGACCGCTGATGCCTTCAACCTCTATGTCTTGCTGGAGATCACTTCGATCACAACCTATGGTCTGATTGCCATGGGTAAAGGGCGGGCACCGCTGGCCAGTTTCAATTATATCATCATGGGGTCGATCGGAGCCTGCTTCTATCTGCTGGGCGTCGGATATCTCTATCTGATGACCGGCACCTTGAATATGGCCGAAATCTCTCAAACATTACCGGTAATTGGCGGTGGCGCGGCGGTGGCAACTGCGCTGGCGTTTATTCTGGTCGGCCTCTGGATCAAGATGGCGTTCTTTCCTCTCCACGGGTGGTTGCCGAACGCATACTCTTTGGCTCCTACCGGAGCAGCTCTGATCGTTGCCCCCCTGATGACCAAAGTGAGTATCTATCTCATGGTCCGGGTGATGTTTTCTGTCTTTTCCATCGACTATCTGTTCCTGCAGAATCCTCTTGTGGATGCGGTCATCGTCTGGGGTGCCGCTATCGCTATTGTCTGCGCCTCCGCTTTGGCTCTGGCGCAAAAAGACCTAAAGCGAATGTTGACTTACATCATTGTCGCTGAAGTCGGTTACATGGTGGGTGGTGCCTGGCTGGCGAACAGCACCGGAATGACCGGGGCTCTGCTGCACATTGTTAATGATGCGTTGATGACGCTCTGCCTTTTCCTCGCGGCTGCGGCGATTCTCTACCGGGTCGGCAGTCTGGATTTTGACAAGCTGCAGGGCATTTATCGCAAGATGCCGATCACCATGGCAGCCTTTACCATTGGCGCCTTCTCGATGATCGGCGTCCCCCCCACAGCCGGTTTCTTCAGCAAATGGTATCTGATCCTCGGTGGCATCGAAGGGGGACATTGGGAATTCGTTGTCGCACTGCTGTTCAGTTCGCTGATCAATGCGGTGCTCTTTTTCCGCATTATCGAGATCGGTTATTTTCATAAAGATGGCGAGCATCACGGACATGAGACAATTACCGAGGCTCCCTTGCAAATGCAGGCCCCACTGCTGATCTGCGCAGTTGCGTTGATTGTCATCGGACTCGGGTCGGGACCTCTGGTTGAAAAGATTATCACACTGGCGATTCCAGTCGGATTGTAATTTTAAGATTGATATGACGCGGAGACGAGTCGTCGCTTTCGCAAATTAACAGGGCAATATTCTACTATGAGTTATCACACCTCACTCTGGCCGTTGGCGGCCGTGCTGATCTCCCTGGTTGGAGCAATCCCGATTCTGCTGTCGGATCGGCGCCCGAACCTGCGGGAAAGCTGGACCATGCTGATTGCTTTCGGCAAGGTTGCCATTGTCACAACGATGTTGCCGACAGTGCTCGCCGGGGGCGGTTTTGAATTTGTCATCGCAGAAGTGGTGCCTGGAGTACCGCTTGCGCTGCGGGTCGACGCGATGGGGATGTTTTTTGCGCTGGTCGCTTCGATCCTCTGGTTTTTTACTTCCCTTTATTCCATCGGTTACATGCGTGCGCTGAAGGAACACGCGCAGACCCGCTACTTTGCTTCCTTTGCCGTGGCGATTTCTGCCACTCTGGGCGTAGCTTTTTCCGCCAACCTGCTGACCATGTACCTGTTTTACGAAATGCTTTCGTTGTCGACCTATCCCCTGGTCACCCATGAGCAGAATGCCGAAGCGCGTAGATCGGGACGCAAGTATCTGACCTATATCCTCGGCACTTCCATCGGCCTCGCGCTTCCTGCGATGCTGATCGTTTATTCGTTGACAGGCACCCTCGATTTCAAGGTTGGTGGCGTGCTTGAACAGAGCGGGGCCTCGGCCGAGACTTTGGCACTGATTCTGGTGCTGTTCCTGTTCGGCTTCGCCAAGTCGGGGATTATGCCGTTTCATGGCTGGCTACCCGCTGCCATGGTCGCCCCTACTCCTGTCAGTTCATTTCTGCATGGCGTGGCAGTGGTCAAGGTTGGGGTCTTTTCAATACTGAGGGTAATCTTTCATATCTTCGGCCCTGACTTGTTGCTCGATGTGAATCTGGGAACAGTGATTACCACGATTGCTTCTATCACCATTCTGGTCGCCTCACTGGTGGCCCTGACACAGGACAATCTGAAGCGCCGACTGGCCTACTCGACCATCGGTCAGCTCTCCTACATGGTCCTCGGTGCCGGAATGTTGACCGCTGCCGGGATGACCGGCGGTTTGTTGCATATCGCTATGCACGCTTTTGGCAAGATCACCCTGTTTTTTTGTGCCGGGGCAATTTATGTTGCCGCAGGAAAGAAATATATCAGCCAGATGGATGGCCTCGGGAGGCGGATGCCGGTCACCTACCTGGCCTTCTTTTTTGGTTCACTCAGTATTATAGGTATGCCTCCACTGGGAGGATTTATCAGCAAGTGGAATCTGGCGATCGGGGCGATCGAAAGCGGTCACATGGTGCTGCTGGTGGTGTTGCTGGTCAGTTCCATGCTCAATGCGCTTTATTTTTTCCCCATCGTCTATCGCGGCTTTTTTATGCCTGCTGCAGAAGGGGAACTGGAAGGTGTCAAGGAAGCACCGACATTCTGTCTGGTGCCGTTGTCGATAACCGCAATCTGTTCGCTGCTGCTGTTCTTCTGGCCGACCGTCTTTTATCGGCTGGCGCAGATGGCGATCGGCCTGTAGCTGGATTCAAGTTCACAGGTAAAAAACGGGAGACTGTTGTGGCCCACAATAACAAAAGTAATGAACATGAA
>DATFMC010000050.1:0-6054 GCA_035267105.1 Geopsychrobacteraceae bacterium | reverse complement strand
CCTTTAACCTTCGGCGACTAGCGGTTGTTTCAGTGCATTTCTGATGGATATCAGGCATCCGGGACGCTGTTGATAGGCAACGAGATGGAAAAGGTACTCCCGCATCCCGGTTTGCTGATGACAGTGACATCTCCGCGATGGGCTTGCACAACATGCTTCACAATTGCCAGACCCAATCCGGTTCCACCAAGCTGACGACTGCGGGCCTTGTCCACCCGGTAAAAACGTTCGAAGAGTCGTGATTGGTGTTCCTCCTCGATACCACAACCGAAATCCTGCACCTTTATAATCACCCGCTCATCATGCGATGACGCATCCAGAACAACTTTGCCTGCAGGGTTGCTGTATTTGATCGCATTTGACAGCAGGTTTACGACCGCCTGTTCCAGCAAAGGGGGATGAATACATGCATGCAACTGATCCTGACAGGTGAGAAGGATTTCAATATCGGCCTTTTCAGCCAGGGTTTCGCAGGTCTGACGAGCACTTTCCAGGACCGGGGCAATCGGCTCGTCGTTGAGGACCCAGTCCCCTTCGGAACCTCCTTGTTCAATCCGTGACAGGTCAAGCAGGTCCTCGACCAGGGTGTTTAAGCGCTCAGCCTGTTTATAGGTAATGCGCAGAAACTTTTCTGCCGTCTCGTTATCCTCGGTACCACCGTCCAGAAGCGTTTCAACCGCTCCTGATATCGCGGTAATGGGTGTTTTCAGCTCGTGAGATACGTTGGCGACAAAATCTCTTCGCATCGACTCCAGTCTCCGCAGCCTGGTGACATCATGCAGGACGATCAGCATTCCGATCCGTTCACGGGTCGCCGAATAGAGCGGTGATCCAACAGCATGAAGATAATATTCCTGTCGACCGCGGAAAATCAGCTCCTCTTCTGTTCGATCTTCAGTCCTTAAGGCTCGGCGTACAAACAATTGCAGATCAGCCTGGCGGATCACCTCCTGAATCGGTTTTCCCTGAACCGTTCGGTTACTGACAGAAAAAAGCCTCATTGCCGCCTGGTTCATACGCAGCACCCGTTCGGCGTTATCGACCGCCAGTACGCCATCAGACATGCTGGACAGAACGGCTTCAATTTCATTACGCTGGTCACTGACCATTTCAATCCGTTTCGCCAGATCCGCAGCCATCCGGTTCATCGCTTCACCCAGCCGACGAACCTCCTCTGAACCGGAGACAACCAAAGGGGAATTCAATTCACCTCGCGCGAACCGTTGAGCACCCTGCTCCATAAGTTCCAGCGGTCGGCTCAATCGCCGCGACAACCAGAGGCAACCGATAGCGGCCAGAGCAGCGATAATCAAGCCGCCACCGGCAATTCGCGGATAGATCGAAGCAAGGGTTTTCTCGACAGCCGTCATCGGGATTGCGACCCGCACAGAACCGACGATCCTGCCGTCGACAACAGCCGGCAGGGCTACATACATCAGGGTCTGCCCCAGAGTGCCGCTGAAACGGATCGACACACCTTCCGCACCACTCAGAGCCTTCTCCACCTCCGGTCTGTTCCTGTGGTTATCCATCTGGCGAAAATTTTCACGAGAATCGGCAATCACTCGTCCATCCGCCTGAATAATGGTAATTCTGGTTGCCGATGTTTCCCCTAACCGTTGGATCAGGCTGTCAAGCTGCCCGTCCTGCGCATGAGCGATGCGGGCAGCCAACTGCTGTTCGACCAGCGTTGCGCGCGCTCGCAGGTCAAGTTGAGTCTGCTGATGATAAAAATTGCCAAACTCAACCGTGACGTACCAGGTGACGGCCAGCAACAGCAGCAGGATCAACACCAGGTATGACGGGTAGAGCTGCCAGAGTAGTCTTTGTGGTTTCATTATTGCTCCCTGAACCGATATCCGACACCACGGACGGTCTCGATGTAAGATCCGCAGCGACCGAGTTTTTTTCGCAACCCGACGATCTGCACATCGACGGCCCGGTCAGTCACCGCATAATCATCACCGCGGACGGCATTAACGATCTGATAACGGGTAAAGACCCAACCCGGCTGGCTGGCCAGAAAGTGGAGGACGCGAAATTCGGTAAAAGTCAGCTCAGCAACCTCGCCTGAGACGAGCACCTGGTTACGTCCGGGATGGATGCTCAGTTCCCCACGTACCAGCACGTCTTCAGCAGTCTCTTTTCCCTCAATAGCTTCCTCGCGACGTCTCAGAACAGCCTGAATACGTGCGAGCAGTATTTTGATACTGAAAGGCTTTGCTACGTAATCGTCAGCACCGAGTTCCAGCCCACGAACGACATCCGCCTCTTCCCCGCGGGCAGTCACCATAATGATCGGCAATTGCTCAGTCTCCGGGTTCGATCTTACCCTTCGGCAAATGTCCAGACCATCTATTCCCGGTAACATCAGATCCAGGATTATCAGATCCGGGCAATCCTCTGCTATCTTTTCCAGTGCCTCCTCGCCACAGGTAGCGCAGTTAACCTGATACCCCTCCTTAACCAGATTAAAATGAAGCAGTGCGAGAATATCTTCTTCGTCTTCGACGACCAGAACAGATTTATTTTGCTTGATCATAAAACCTCACATCCCATGAATTAGTCACCGGTCAAGCATCTGCGCCTTTTGTTAGGTTTTTGTGAGTATATTAGATAGCGATTATTCTCGCACAAGACAACCATATTCAAAGCCATAAAAGGCCGAATCGTTTTGCACCAGCCTGCTCTCAGGGTTCATTCCCGTTTAGAGGGATGCCGGAGTAGGCTCAGAAGCTCGGGGAGGTGCTGCCGCTGACCACTACCTGCGTATCTTGCGCGGCACTCAGTTGAAAGCAAACGGTATGGCTCGAATTTCTTTCAACCTCTGATCAATCGCTGTTTTCCTGCTCGTCGCATTGTCGACTGGATTGATACGATTCCGCCGGACGCTTGATTGAGATACAGTGCTCCAAGAATATTGATACCTGAGTAAGGAACTGTTGAAGAGATGCGAACAAGCAAGCGATGAAATTTTCAGGCGGGACAAAATTCTTTCGCGGCAGCATTGGTCTGCAACCACCGAAAACGGGAACAGGCCAGACTGATTTCTCAGACTGGCCTGTTCCCGTATTCACTGCGGCTAGGATTAATTGGCGATCCTCTTTTATTGCCGTTCAGCCATTGTAGTAATCCTGTCGATACATCATCGCCAGTCGTCCCCGACTGGCCAGACAATCCCCGCAGATTTCCCCGGCATCACCATACTCCTGCTGCGCCATGATCAAGCCGGCCTGCTGAGCAGGGTCTTGCAGTGCTTGCCGCGGGTCGTAGTCTTTGTTACAAAACCTGCATGATTTCAGCTGCATCGTTCTTTCACCAGCTCCGCCAGCCCCTGCAGAAAGTCATCATGGTCATTAAGGGATGGAACCCGCCTGAAGTGCTCAATTCCGTTCTCCAGAGCCAGATCGCGATACTCCACATCGATCTCTTCCAGGGTCTCGATATGGTCTGAGACGAACGAGATAGGAACCATCAACAGGGACCTGCAACCGTCCTTTGCCAACTGGACAATCATCTCCTCGGTTCCCGGCTCCATCCACTTGACCGGTCCGCTGCGGCTCTGAAAAGCGACCACCCAAGGCGGACGGCCATCAACCCGGTCCATCACACCCTGAACCGTCGCCATAACATGCTGCTGATAGGGGTCGCCCCGATCGATAAACTTCTGGGGCAAGGCATGGGCAGAGAAAAAAATACGCCGGGTTTGATCTTCAGGCATCTCCGCGAGTCCTTCGCGAACCCGATTGGCCAGTGCGTCCAGGTAAGCGGGCCAATCGTACCAGTCCTCTATCAGTTGATATTGAAGTTCGGGATAAACTTTTGCTGCAGTGCGCTTGAAATCATTGATGCTGCTGCCGGTTGTCGCCCCGGTGTAATGCGGGTACATGGAGAGGACCACCGCCTGCTCAATACCGGCCTTTTTAATCTCTCCAAGAACCTGATCGGCGAAGGGGTGCCAGTAACGCATGATGACGAATGGTTGAGTATTTTCAAGCAGATCGGCGATCCCTGCCGCCTGCTTCTTCGTCCATTCCAGAAGTGGTGATTTGCCACCGATGGTGCGGTAGTTCTCAACCACCCGCTTGGCCCGGAAATGAGAAATTATTCTGGCAAACGGTTTCTGCAGCAAAGCCCCGGCAGGCAGTTGAATCAGCTCACGATCTGAAAACAGATTGTAGAGAAAGGGTTCGACGGCATCGAGGGAATCGGGGCCACCCATATTGAGGAGGATCAGTGCGGTCGGCTTGGTCTCTGTGGTCATGTAGATTAATCCTTACCACAGAGACAGAGAGGCACAGAGAAACCCGAATTGCTTTTCTCCGTGTTCTCTGTGCCTCTGTAGTTCATTCTGAACGGGTCGGATTATTTCTGGCTGAGACGATGCACGCACTCAACCATATGAATCGCATTCTCCGGCGGAACCGTCGGCAGAATCCCGTGCCCCAGATTAAAGATGAAACCGGGACGGTCGGCATTTTCGTCCAGGATTCTCTTGACCTCTTTCTCGATATGGTCTTTTGGCGCATAGAGGACTGTGGGATCAAGGTTCCCCTGAACAGCAATATCAGGACCGAGGATATCGCGAGCCTTGCCCAGGTTTACGTGCCAGTCGAGACCCAGTACATCAGCACCAGCCTCTTTGACCAGTTCAAGCATGCCGCCGCCGCCTTTAACAAAGTAGATGACCGGAATACCATCGCGATTCAGTCCGTCGATCAGCGTTTTTACGTAAGGAAGGATGTATTTCTCAAAATCGTGCGGCGCCAACAGACCGCCCCAGGTGTCGAAAATCTGGATCGCCTGAGCGCCAGCTTCGATCTGCATGTTGAGATAACGACGATCCATCTCGGTGACCTTTTTCATCAGGGTATCGTAGAGAGGGAAGTCGGAATACATCATCTGCTTGAGGGACGCAAAATCCTTGCTCCCTTTTCCTTCAACCATGTAGCAGGCCAGCGTGAACGGTGCACCGCCGAAACCGATCAGAGGGACTCGTCCTTCGAATGCAACGCGCAGGCGCTTGATAATTTCAGGAACGTATGAGACCGCTTCGGCCATATTCTCGGGCACGATCAGGGCATCGACATCGGCAGCGGTGCGGATCGGCTTTTCAAAAACCGGACCGGGGACAAAATCGAGAGCCATCCCCATCGGCTCAATAGGGGTCAGAATATCGGAAAACAGGATCGCCGCATCCGCATCGAGAATATCGATCGGCTGGATGGTGACTTCCGCAGCACGAGCGGGGTCTTTGCAAAGATCGAGAAAGGTGCCCCCCCCCTTGGCGCGGACGTCCTTGTAACACTGAAGGTATCGACCAGCCTGGCGCATCAGCCAGACAGGGACACGGTCAACGGGCTGACACCAGCATGCTTTAATAAAATCGTATTCTGTGGACATGTTCGCAGTTCTCCTGAGTTATATGAAAAGGGTCATTAATCTTTTATTTAGGAGCGTTTTCAGCCGCTTCTTTTTCCATCCGCTTTAACGTGCGCTGCGGGATGTAATTGCAGAACGGCTCTTCCGCCATGTAATCGCCATAGACGGCATCGGCACGGGCGCGGCAGCCACCGCAAACGTTGATGAATTCACACTCACCGCACTTGCCGCCATATTTTTTGAAATCGCGCAGATCATTAAAGGTCTTGGAGTTATACCAAAGATCCCTGAACGGTACCTGCTTGACGTTGCCGACCGAAGAATGGAAATAAGAGCAGGGCTTGAGATTGCCGAAGCAATCGATCAGACAGATCGTCTGTGCTGCGATGCAACCCTTGCCACCGCCGGTGGAGAAGGTCAAGGAACGACGCTTGAAATCGACCCCTTCAGCTTTCGCCATCTGCGGTACAATCCGATAGTAGTGCGGCGCGCAGGTCGGACGCATCAGAATCTCATCCTCGTTCTTTTCCTGCTCATAGTGCCAGGCAAGAAGTTCTTCATAGTCTTCTTTGGAGACCAGCTCATTCATGATCTCTTCACCACGACCGGTCGGCACGATCATAAACATGTACCATGCAGTAGCACCGATACTTTTGGCGACCTTGAAGCAAT
>DATFMC010000049.1:0-45477 GCA_035267105.1 Geopsychrobacteraceae bacterium | reverse complement strand
TTGTTCAGTGTGATTGATCAACAAAACACACCAGTACAAATGCTCCAGTGAGGAAGCCCCTGATGCGCATCGCATTTTCATATTTAACCGGTTTAGTTGCTCTAATAAAGATGAAAGATATTGATGCCATGCATCAGTCATTTACAGATCGGTGCGCATGATCCATGCTCGACAACTCGCATATTTCAAAAATGTCCTGTTGGCTTGGCAATGTAAAATAAAGCATCGAAATTATTCAAGATAAAACCCTACATAAGCCTTCCATGAATAATAAGCCAGGGTCGGCTCGACAGCCCCCCCCTGGCTTAATAAACCTGCCTGGCATGACTGACACCTATGCATGATCGAACCAAGGAAATTGCCATAGGTCCTTCCTGAAAGTTATGCTCCTGATTTTAAAAAATCAAAAACAAGGCGAGATCGCAAGAGGAAAGTCCTAATGTCTGGTGTTTACATTGAAAGACGATTCTTGTTGATGGCGATATACAGGAAGTATTTTGACCTCTGCTTGGAGTCGCTGGTTCTCTAGAGTTAATCTGTCTTAAATATATTGCAGCATTGTCCTTGCGTGGTCAGATTGGCAGTTTTGCGAAATTTTTGCTGATCCTGATAAATAATAAAAATGGCCACAAGGGGTTTGATTCTCGGTGGCCATTATTTTGTCACATTAACCTCTTGAGGTCGGTCCGCAAGAGCAATCCCGGTCGATGCTCTTTAATGTAGCGATATGGGATGAGACATCATCCCAACGAAGAAGGCATCCACATATAAAGGTAGCGGGTGATAACAGTGAGTTGATCGAAAAAGAGCAGCAGACCGGCAATCATCAGCAGGACACCTGTGACGATCTCAACCAGTCGTATATACTTCTTGAAGCGATCGAAGAAGCTCAGGAATGAGTGGAACAGCAGGCCGGAGAGCAGAAACGGTACGCCCAGCCCGAGGGAGTAGACGGAGAGCAGCAGAATCCCTTGTCCGGTGCCGCCGGCACTACTGGCGGCCAGAGCAAGAATAGCACCAAGAATCGGCCCGATGCAGGGAGTCCAGCCAGCGGCAAAAGCGATCCCGACCAGCAGGGTGCCGATAAATCCGGTCGGTTTATTCCTGATATGAATCCTCTTCTCACCAAGCAGCACACCAAAATGAAACAGGCCACTCATGTGCACGCCGAACAGGAAAATCAGCACACCACCAACTTTTTGAATGATCCCCAGTCCTTCACGCAGGCCGGACTGAAAAGATGTGGAGGCCAACCCGGCAATTGCGCCGAGGGTTATAAAGACCAGCGAGAACCCGGCAATAAAGACCAGCGAGTGGAGGAAGACCGTCATCCGCACCTTGACAGTCGGATTTTCTTCCTTTAACTCCCCGAACGAGAGGCCGGAAATATAAGTCAGGTAAGACGGGATCAGCGGCAGAACACAGGGGGAGAAAAAAGAGAGAATCCCTCCGGTGAAAGCAATCCAGACTGTAATATCAGCAGTTGATTCCATAGGTATTAAATATCCCGTAACAGTCTGTTAGCCATTAACCATAGATGCGAGCAATTGAATCATAGTCTCGTCCATCCAGTCACGACCACCGACAACCCTGTTCACAATCTCGCCCTGTCGATTGACAATAACCGTCTCGGGTAAGCGATAGGCACCGTACAACTCCTGGACCAGCGATTCTCCATCAAGTAACACCGGATAGGTATAAGGATTTTTTGCCAGAAACTCTGCTACGTACTCCCGAGCATCAGGCTCAATATTAATCGCCAGAATAACAAAATCTTCTTTACCCAACTTTTTATATAATTTTTCCATAGAAGGCATTTCTTCAATGCAGGGCGGACACCATGTGGCCCAGAAGTTGATCATGACAATTTTGCCCTTGAAGTCGGACAGTGAGACCTTGTTTCCCTGCATATCCTCCAGGGTAAAATCGGGAGCTTTCTGGTTCGCGGGTTCAGCAGCAAAACCGCTTGATAACATCATCAAAATGGCAAACAGCATCAGAACAGTATATTTCATGGATCGATTCAAAGTTTTATCCCCTTTTTTCTATGAAAGTCGAGGTCAATTGGCAGCATTGTAACATTAATCAGGGTAATTCCACCAGATAACCCCGGTTATTGCGTGCCACCAGAAATTCAAGCGGTTCTCGTCCAAGCAGTTGTCCCATCAGTTCAATGAATTGATCGAGAGTGTCAAGTTCATATCCTGCTACCTTGATAATCAGATCACCCACTTTGATACCGACGAGATCTGCAGGCGAACCATCGTCTACCGAATCGATCTGCAAGCCACTTCGTGACTGAAGTAGGCTGAAACCAAACAATTCGCGAGTATAGGCCATCACGTAGCCTTCAGGCAAGACACTTAACTGCACCTGAAGCGTAATCTCGCCTAATCCACGCAGCACCGTCAGCGTCATCCGATCGTCAGGCGTATAGGTCGCCAGGGAGGAATAAAAGTCATCTTTCGAGGTCAGCGGAATACCGTCGATAGCGATCACAACGTCTGCCACCCGAACTCCAGACTCATGGGCTGGCGAATCCGGGAGAATTTTCTCAACCAGGACTCCCCCCTCCCCACGGGTGCGGATGAAGTTTCTGCCCACATCGCCCGGAACGATGCCGAAAAAAGCGCGGCGGACCCGACCATAGTCGATCAGATCAGCAACTACCCGCTTGGCGGTATCAATGGGAATGGAGAATCCAATGCCCTGTGCCTGGCGTGCAATGGCGGTATTAATCCCGATCAGATCACCATTAATATTGATCAGTGGTCCTCCCGAATTCCCCGGGTTAATCAGCGCATCGGTCTGGATGAAGACCGTAGACTGTCCCTGATCGAGCTGAATCCGTCGTTGAGCCGAGCTGATAATCCCGGTGGTGATCGAATGGCCCAGACCGAGAGGATTGCCGATGGCGATCACTGTTTCTCCCAGCAGAACGTCGTCGGAGCGCGCAGGCTTGAGAAAAGGAAACTCTCCGCTACCTTCAATTTTAAGAACCGCCAGATCGATCCGATTATCCTGTCCGATCAGTGTCGCTTCCAGTTCCTTGACCCGATCGGGAAGCGCAACATAGATTTTAGAAGCCTTGTCAATGACATGAGCATTGGTCAGGATATGGCCCTGGTTATCAATCACGACTCCTGATCCAAGAGATTGGGTCTTATAACTACGCGGCGCGAGCATATCGTTGAAGAACTGCTCGAACATCGAATCGCCAAAGCCAAAAAAGGGAGAATTGCGTCGATGCACAATCTGCTCGGTGCGAATATTAACGACCGCCCGACGAGCCTTGGCAACCGCCTCAACGACCGGAGTCCGACGTTCACTGGCTAATATTATTGAATGGGGGAGGACGAAACTGAGCAGAAGAAGGAGTATGAATATACGTGTCATCTGTTTAACCTGTACTCTTTATTTGTGTTATTTGATTGAATATTTTTCCAGGCGATAAAGCAGTGTATGTCGTGGCACCTGCAAAAATGCAGCCGCCCTGGTCTTGTTCCCCTGACAATAAGCCAGAGCCTGTTCAACCGCCTCCCGCTCAAGGGTTTCCAGCGAATAACCCTCTTTGGGCAGATTCAGAACGCCGCTCACAGCAGGCGCTGACCGGCCAATCCGGAGGGGCAGATCTTTGGCGCAGAGCTGATCGCTTTGGCGAAGAATCAACATCTGCTCAACAACATTCTCCAACTCACGTACGTTTCCCGGCCACTGATAGTCAGCGAGGGTTTCAAAAACGTCTACGGCCACAGTGATGCCGGCATCAGCGCGATGTTTTTTCATAAAAAAGTCGAACAGCAGCGGGATATCTTCCCGTCGTTCCCGAAGAGGCGGCAGTTCAATCGGCACAACTGCCAGGCGATAGTAGAGATCTTCCCGGAACTGGCCATCCTGCATCGCCTGTTCAAGGTCACGATTCGTCGCGGCCACCACCCGGACGTCGATATGTTCAGGGCCGCCCCCAACCGGTTCAATAACCTGCTCCTGCAGGGAGCGAAGCAGCTTCGGTTGCAGATCGAGCGGCAATTCGCCGATTTCATCGAGAAACAAGGTTCCACCGCTGGCTTGTGAGAACTTCCCCTGTCGATCCTTTAATGCTCCGGTAAAAGAGCCCTTGAGATGGCCGAACAGCTCGCTCTCCATCAAATCCTTGGGGATAGCCGCACAGTTCACCGCCACGAATGGGCCATCTGTCCGTTGCGATCCCTGGTGAAGAGCGCGGGCAATGACCTCTTTTCCGGTGCCACTCTCACCTGTCAACAAAACAGATGCCTGGCTTGCGGCAACACGTTCAACACGCTCCATCAGTTGCAGCATTCTGGGCGATTTCCCGATGATTTGATCCGCATCACTGTTCTTTTCGGCCAAGGCATCTTTCAGGCGAACATTTTCCTGCTTTAACCCCCGAAACTCAAACGCTTTGCTGACAGTGACGCGCAGCTGGTCCCGACTGAATGGTTTGGTCAGATAATCGTATGCGCCCGACTTCATGGCGCCGACCGCCTGTTCGACGGTACTGAACGCAGTGACGATGATCACCAGTGCTTGAGGATCGCTCTGCACCACCTGCTCTAATACCTGATAGCCGCTGATCCCCGGCATCTGGACATCAGTAATCACCAGCGCTGGACGCGACTGGCGAAAGATACGCAAGCCATCTTCACCATTGGTTGCGGTCAGAACCTGGTAACCAGCTTCCTGCAAAGTAAATTCAACGACCCGTCTCAGCGAAACATCATCATCTATCAGCAGAACTTTTTCAGCCATCAGAACCTCCGGGCAACGTTGGCATTTCAGCAACAGGCAGACACAAAGAAAACTCTGCTCCCTCTCCCAGTCTGCTTTTAACCGATATCTGCCCACCATGATTGTGAATGATCCGATGGGTAATGGCCAACCCCAGCCCGGTTCCATCATCCTTGGTGGTATAAAAGGGGTTGAAGATGCGATCCAGAGCATCTTTATTGATCCCACAGCCGCTATCCCTGAAATGGATAGCGACGCAATCATTCCTCTGCTCGGCTTCGATCACAAGCTCTCCGCCCTGTGGCATCGCTTGTAGCGCATTGAGAACCAGATTGAGAAAAACCTGTTTGAACTGTCCGCCATCGCCGCGGACCTCCGGGAGCGCCTGCTCGGAATAGACGACCCCAACGCCGTTTTTGCGAGCCTGTTGGTTTGTGAGCTGCAGTACCTCCTGCAGCACCAGCGAAGGAGAAAAGCATGGTAGCTCTCCCTTCTCAGGCTGAGCAAAGCGCAAGAAATCGACTAACACCTGATTCAGACGATCCACCTCGCTGATCAGAATCCGCGTAAATTCCGAGTAGCGGTCTTCTGGCGAAAAGGCGTCCTGTAAAATCTCTGCTGTGCCGCGAATTGAACCGAGAGGGTTGCGAATTTCATGTGCCATCCCCGCAGAAAGCTCACCCAAAGCCGAGAGCCTGTCCGCCCGGCGCAACTGATCTTCTATCTCTAGAATCATATCGGCTTGCGCTCGCAATTTCTCATAACTGCTGGACAGCCGCTTGGCGTTCTCCTCTGCGCGTAACCGCTGGGTGTGCTCCCGAGCGGCCAGAAAACCGGTTAAAAGCCCGATGACATTGTAGAGGACTATTTCCAGGTATTGCTCAGGATGTGCTGTCGGCAACCGGCCCCACTGAAACAGAACATGGGGTGCATAAAGGCAGGAAGCAAGCAGAGCCATACCAATGCCACCACGCATTGCGAACCAGAGCCCACCCAGAATAATCGGGATGTAATAGAGTCTGCGCAAGATATCGTGCATGTGAGAATGATGCGTCTCCGTCATATAATGTAATGACGTTATCAACGCAACCAGCACCAGCAAGCTGATTGTTTTGATTAATGTCTGATTTTTCATTTCGACCTGCCAGGAGAATAAGATTATCGGAACTATTACGCATCGATCCGGGGGAAACGACCAGACACGACTGTTGAATATCCTACAGTAGATTTCTTTCCCTGTCCATCCGCCATTCACGACAACTCCCCGCGACCCTAATAGACAAACCACGATTTCTGGTCTATCCTGCTTCATTTCCCGGAGTATCCAATGACCCTGTTTACCGATACAATCCTCATCGTCATGCCGGTTTTTCTGGTCATCGCCCTGGGCTATCTGCTCCGTCGCCTGCAGCTTCTGGATGAAGATTTTCTGTTTCAGACCAATCGCCTGGTTTACGTAATCTTTCTGCCATTGCTCCTTTTCTACAAGATCAGCCAGGCCGACTTTTTCAGTTATTTTAACGGCCCCCTGGTTATCGGCTCGTCACTGGTGATCGCCATCGGCTTTGCCCTCAGTTACCTCTATGGCAGTCTGCGCAGCTTCGCGCCGCCAGTCCATGGCAGTTTCTGCCAGGGCGCCTTTCGTGGCAACTTGGCCTATATCGGTTTATCAATCTGCCTCAATGCTTACGGCGACGACGGATTGACTCGGGCCGGAATTTTGATGGGATTTCTGGTGCCGGTGTTAAACCTTTTCGCAGTTCTCGCCTTTCTGCTTCCAGCCAGAAAACGAGCCGCTGATGAAAAAAAACCGAACTGGGCAAAACAGTTATTGCTCAACCCATTGATTATTGCTTCATTTATCGGCCTGATCTGGAGTTATTTCAGGCTGCCATTCCCCCTGATCCTGCACAGAGGCCTGGAGATCACGACCGGTCTCACGCTTCCTCTGGCCCTGATTGCTATTGGCGGCTCTTTCTCTCTGACCAGGATCAAAGGCGATCTACGCTGTGCAAGCCTCTCCACTGCGATTAAATTATTGCTCCTCCCGTTATTGGCGGCATTGATTCTGCGCGGCATGGGCGTTGTTGGAACTGACCTTGCGGTCGGCATCTTACTGGCGGGAACCCCGGCAGCAACAGCGACCTATATCATGGCTCATCAACTGGACGGTGATGCCGAACTGGCCGCTTCAATCGTGATGATATCGACCCTGGGGTCAGCCTTCAGCTACACCCTGTGCCTGCTGCTTCTCAGAGGGTTCGGCCTCTGATGCAACCACAGGTTTCGATACTTCTGCCGGTTCGCAATGAAGAGCAACACCTAATCACTGCTCTTCGTTCACTGCAAAGACAGACGTTTCGCAACTGGGAACTTGTGGTGGTCGATGACGGTTCAAGCGATACGACCCCGGACATTCTGGAAACATTTGCGACAAAAGACCCGCGGGTCCAAATCATCAGACAACCAGCGACCGGGTTGGTTTCGGCACTCAATCGAGGATTGGAAGCATGTAAGACCCCTTACGTCGCACGTATGGACGGTGATGATGTCTGTCATCCGGACAGACTTGGCAAACAATTCACCGTTTTACAGAACGATCCGTCACTGACCTTGGTCGCCAGTTGCGTCCGCCACTTCCCACGTATGAACGTTCAAGGGGGGATGCTGGCGTACGAAGAATGGCAAAATGAAAATCTCAGTCATACGGATATTAGCCGCAACCTTTTTATCGAATCGCCTTTTGCTCACCCCAGCGTCATGTACCGCCGCGATGCAGTTTTTGAGATCGGAGGTTATCGCCAAAAAAATTGGGCAGAGGATTATGACCTCTGGCTGCGACTCGCTGAACAAGGAGCACGCTTTGCACGATGTCCGGAGACATTGCTATATTGGCGGGATCGTCCGCAACGCCTGACCCGAACTGCCGACAACTGTTCGCTTGAAGCATTTCGTGCCTGTAAAGCTCACTTTCTGAAACGTAGCTATCTGAAAGAGTCCTCTGAAGTGACCCTCTGGGGAGTTGGCCTGGAAGGTAAAGCATGGCGAAAAGTTCTGCGGCGGGAGGGAGTCAAAGTCGATCGCTGGATTGACGTCGATCAGCGTAAAATTGGGCAGAGGATTCATGGTGCAACTGTTTATCATCCAGACATTTTGAAGGATCTGCCCGGACCGACCCTTATCACTGTCGGTGCCAGAGGAGCTCGGGTACAGATTCGTCAATGGGCAGAAAGTGCAGGTTTAAAAGAAGGACTTGATTATATCTGCGTGACCTGAGCAGAGATAAGATCGGGTGATAAAGGGAGGAATGTCTGAGCCGCAGGAAAATCTTGCGAGCGCAGCCTGAATCTCTGCAGAGCGGGAACCCCGCGTCCCGGAACAACAACTGGAGAAAAAATTGAGAGAAGATTATTCACCTTTCAACATAGGCAATCGCTTCCGGGTTATCCCACCGGACGCATCACCGATTGGGGATGACCGCTTCAACCTGATCATGGATCGTGGGGCTTTCGGTTCTGGTGAGCACGAAACGACACGCAGCTGTATTGAAACACTCGAAACACTCCCGCAGGTAAGAGGCGCAAAGGTTTTCGATCTGGGGAGCGGGACAGGAATATTATCGATTGCAGCACTGATGTTAGGGGCAAAAGAAGCCTGGTGCCTCGACATCGAAAAGGATGCGGTCCTTGCCTGCCAGCGCAACTGTAAACGCAATGGAGTCGGCCAGCTGACAAATCACTTCTGCGGGACGTTGGACAAGCTAAAAGAGGACAGTTTTGATCTCATCCTGGCCAATATTTACGGGGATATTCTGCTTGATGTAGCCGACGATCTGGTGGCCAGAGCAAAACCAGGAGCACATCTGATCCTCTCTGGAATTCTCTGGGAGTACAACTTTGATGTGCGATCTCGCTTTGAAAGGCTGGGGTGTGCAGTACTCAAGAACCGGATACTGGAAGAGTTCAGCACGGTTCTACTACAGAAAGAGTAAAGCCGGGACTCGCCATCTTTTTCCCCTCCAGAGCCATGAAGTTAGTTAACCTGTTATATCAGATGCGAAGATCTGACGGAATAGAGTCCCCCTCTATGCGCCATGTCTTATGACGCACGACTGGTATGATCATTAATCCTGCACTAAAACCTCAGGGTCAAAACCGACAATGTGTGCTCCCCAGAACTGACCATTGATGTAAATAGGCAGTGATATATCACTCAGAACCGCGCCGGTATCACGGATGTATGTCTGCAGAAGAAAAGGCTTTCGGTTGGTCGCGCGACGCAGCTCGACATCATTGTCGGCATAGAGTCGCTTCTGACGGCTGTGCGCCATATCATACTCGTAGTCCCCGGTAAGAGGTTGGCTGACATCGGTATGATGGGTCGGCACATAGCCGTTAACGTCGGTGATCAGACAATAGATGGATCCGTCCAGCGTGGCACGATTGTTGTCGAACATCTCCTGAAATATCCGGTCACACTCCTCGTCGAAGCTGGTTGTGTATTTCTGTGGATCAGTGCCGGAGATGGGACGATAATTCTGGTCAAGGACGTTGATACCTCGATCCATCATGGACTGTAATTGAGCTTGAGCCTCATCGCGGTAGGCCCGGAGCCTGTTCAGCACTCTCTCGAAGTTTCCATGTCCGGTGACAAAACGGGACACCATATCCTGCATTTCTTCAGTGGTGCGACTCAAGTCTGCGGTCGCATCGTTGGCTGCCTGCATCTGGCTGGAAACGGCCTCGGAGACCTGATCTATACTGCCGATCTGGCTGTGGATTTCGGTGTTAGTTGCCGAAAGCTGTTCCGTGGTCGAAGCGATTTTCATCAATTGGTCGCTATTACGATCAAAGTCGTCGACAATCTGTTGGAAACGGTTTGAGGCTTCACGTACCACCTTGCGTGTATCACTGATATTCTCGAGGATGCCCTCTGTCATCCGGTACGTGTCCCGAACCAGGTTGTTCACGGTATTGATCGATTCACTTACGTCATCGGTCGCGGTTTTGGATCTGGTCGCAAGGGTTCGCACTTCCTGGGCAACAACCGCAAAACCTCTGCCATGCTGGCCGACACGAGCAGCTTCAATCGCAGCATTCAGTGCCAGCATATTCGTCTGGCTGGACATATTCTGTATCAGTTCGACCACTTTTTGAATCGCTGCGGAATTGGCGTTCAACTCACTGACAGTCTGCTGGAAATCCTGTAGCGCAGTATAGGCCATTTCAACCTCTTGCGCCCCCGCCGACAACTCCGACATGAATTTTCGGGCAGCATCCAGGTGCTTTCCGGTGGATTCAGATACAGTTTGGCTGTGATTGGCCACTTGGTCTATCGACTGAGTGGCCTGTCCGCTGGAATTGAAGATATCTTTTGCCATCGTACGCTGTTGATAGCTATTCTCCGCCGTATCATTAATCGCTCTGCTTGCACGGGTCGCGTTGACGGCGATATTGACACCCATTTTACGGACAGTACTGATCATGCGTCGCAGGCGGTCAATGAACTGGTTGTATTTTTCCGACAACTCCAAATATTCATCATAGGTGGTCGTCGGTAGACGTGCTTCGAGATTTACATCTTCACTGTTGTTCTGATCGAAGAAATTAATCATTTGTCGCGTGGGGACCACCACCAGGTAACGCAGGAAGAGAAAAGTAAAGAGTGCAACAATCACTATCACAGCAGTCATCCCCCAGAGATAAAGATCGCTGGTCGCCAGGATTTCAGAAATTTCGGTCGAGATCTGCTCTGCATTTCCGGTACTTGCCAATACCGCTTCTATGCGTAGCTTCTGCATCCTGAAATAATAGACAGGCAACAGCAGAAACAGAGTCAGAAAAAAAATATTTCCAGAAATCTTGCGATTCAGAGTGCAGAACAGTTTTTTTTCCAGAAAGATATAAAGTGTACGAAAAATGTTCATTTTTCCTCGGCATTGTCTGTGAAATTTCACTGAGAAACCAATGGTTAAAGCTAAACGATATTAGGGTTTCAACATATCATAGGAACAACAGTATTAGAATTATTTTAATAGTAAACAAGCAGGGCTTGCTGTCGTCAGGATAATAAGGAGGGAGTTTCTTCTCTAAAAAAAAGGGGATGGACAATTCGTCCATCCCCTTTCGCATGCTGCTACTTCTGATCAATTAAACTAGTGATTTCAGATACTCGCGGTTCATCTTGGCGATAAACTTAACGTTGATACCCTTTGGACAAGCTTCCTGACACTCATAATGATTCGTGCAGTTACCGAAGCCTTCGCTCAACATAGCATCACCCATCTTCCTGACGCGTGCCTTTGCTTCACCTTTGCCCTGCGGAAGTACCGCAAGTTGCGCAACCTTTGCGCCGGTAAAGAGCATCGCCGAGCTGTTCGGACAGGATGCGACGCAAGCACCGCAACCGATACATTCGGCGGCATCCATGGCGTAATCAGCAACCGGCTTGGGAATCAGCAGAGCATTACCATCTGCAACCCCGCCAGTGTGGCAGGAGGTGTAACCACCAGCCCGCATGACAATTTCCAGTGCGGTCCGATCCACGATCAGATCCTTGTGGATCGGGAAGGCACGGGCGCGCCATGGCTCGATGAACAGTTCATCACCGTCCTTAAACTCACGCATATGCAATTGGCAAACGGTCGTCCGTTCCTGACCACCATGTGGCTTGCCGTTGATCACCTGTGAACACATACCGCAGATACCCTCGCGGCAGTCATGATCAAAAGCAATCGGGTCCTTGCCGGTTTTGATCAGTTCCTCGTTGACGTCGTCAAGCATCTCAAGGAAGGACTGATCTTCACTCACACCTTTCGCCGGATAAGTTTCCAGCTTTCCTTTGTCCTGTGGCCCCTTCTGGCGCCATACGTGCAATGTCAGGTTCATTATTTATAACTCCTCACAGCAAGTTTGACGTTTTCGAACTTCAAGGGCTCTTTGTGTAACTCTGGTTCGTTGTCTACACCCTTGAATTCCCAAGCACCAACATAAGCAAAGTTTTCATCATCACGCATTGCTTCGCCGTCTTCAGTCTGGTGCTCAGTACGGAAGTGGCCACCGCAGGATTCCTCACGATGCAGGGCATCCTTGGCAAAGACTTCGGCAAACTCAAGGAAGTCGGCCAAACGACCGGCATTTTCAAGCTGCTGGTTAAGTTCACCAGCTTCACCTGTAACGTTGCAGTTATTCCAGAATTCGTCACGAATTTCCGGAATTCGCTTGAGAGCATTCTTCAGGCTGGCATCGCTTCGTGCCATCCCAACGTCTTCCCACATGACCGAACCGAGTTCACGGTGCAGCTCACTGACGGTCTTCTTGCCCTTGATGTTGAGCATCTTGTTAACCGAAGCATCAACTTCTTCAAGGGACTTCTTGAACTCTGCATGATCGTCCTTGACGGTCCCCGGTGTGATACCGGCAAGGTAGTTGGCAATAGTATTCGGGATTACGAAGTAGCCATCAGCCAGACCCTGCATCAGGGCTGAAGCGCCGAGGCGGTTGGCGCCGTGTACCGAGAAGTTCGCCTCTCCCAGAACAAACAGGCCAGGGACATTACTCATACAGTTGTAATCGACCCACAGACCACCCATGGAGTAGTGAGGAGCCGGATAGATACGCATCGGACGTTTGTAGGCATCTTCAGCCGTATTCTTCTCATACATTTCGAACAGGTTGCCGTAACGCTCACGGATGGTACTTTCACCAACGCGATCGATAGCGGTCTGGTAATCGAGATAAACACCTCGCTTGCCAGGTCCGACACCACGCTCATCATCGCACTGCTCTTTCGCCGCACGCGATGCAATATCACGGGGAGCCAGATTACCGAAGGAAGGATACTTCCGCTCCAGATAGTAATCGCGATCCTCTTCTGGAATATCACCAGGAGCCTTGTCGCAATCTTCTTTCTTTTTCGGAACCCAGCAACGACCATCATTCCGCAGGGATTCGGACATCAGAGTCAGTTTCGACTGCTTGTCACCATGCTGCGGAATACAGGTCGGGTGGATTTGCGTGTAACAGGGGTTAGCGAAGAAAGCGCCCTTCTTGGCAGCTTTCCAGGCAGCGGTAACGCTACAACCCATAGCGTTAGTCGACAGATAGAAGACGTTGACGTAACCACCAGTCGCCAAGACGACAGCATCGCCCCAGTGTGATTCAAGCTGTCCGGTAATCAGGTTCCGTACGGTGATCCCCTTGGCAACACCGTCCACAACAACCAGATCAACCATTTCGGTGCGTGGGTGCAGCTTGACGGTACCATCTTTGACCTGACGGGTCAGAGCCGAATAAGCGCCGAGCAACAGCTGCTGTCCGGTCTGTCCACGAGCGTAGAAAGTCCGGGAAACCTGTGCTCCTCCGAAGGAGCGGTTATCAAGGTAACCAGCGTAATCACGAGCGAAAGGAACACCCTGAGCAACGCACTGGTCGATAATATTATTCGACACCTGGGCAAGACGCCAAACGTCTGCTTCGCGGGCACGGAAGTCGCCACCCTTGATGGTGTCATAGAACAGACGGTAGATGGAATCGCCGTCGTTCGGATAGTTTTTTGCTGCGTTGATTCCACCCTGTGCAGCGATCGAATGGGCACGACGTGCGCTATCCTGGTAGCAGAAAGCTTCAACGTTGTAGCCAAGCTCACCCAGAGAGGCAGCGCCAGCACCACCCGCGAGACCGGTACCAACCATCAGAATTTTATATTTACGTTTGTTTGCAGGGTTGACCAGCTTCATATCAAAGCGGTGCTTGTCCCATGTTTTCTCAATAGGTCCTGTAGGTGCTTTTCCGTCTAAAATCACAATAGACCCCCTATTTCACGAAGCGAACGAGGATAAAGAACGGAATAGCGATGTAAGCCAGTCCGAAAACGATAGCGACAAGTTTGCCAACAATAATAACCTTGTCCTGACTCTCACCATTATTCCAGCCAAGAGTCTGAACCCAACTGGAAAGACCGTGACTCAGGTGCAGGTACAGAGCACCCATGGCGACAATATAGACCAGCGAGATGAAGACTTTCTGGAAACTCAATACGACCATCGAATAGACATCGGGGCGCATCGCCGCGTCCAGCGGAAGATTGTGGGCGGAAATTTCAGGATTGGTCACCTGCACAGTGAAGTGCAGTAGATGGTAGATCAGAAACAACAACAGAAGCCCACCGGTAACAATCATGGTTTCGGCGGCGAAGGTGGTCTTCAGCTTGGTCTTGATCGCGTAACTTTCCGGGCTGGCTTTGCGATTTTCTGCCCACAGTTGAACGCCGAGACCGATGTGAACTACGAACAGTCCCAGCATAGCCAAACGAAAAACCCAGACCAATGGTCCCAGGCTATGCAGTTTCTCTGCATAGATGTTGATGGCATCGGCTCCTGCAAATACCGACAGGTTACCCACCAGATGGACGGTAATGAAACCAGCCAACAACAGGCCGGACACTGCCATCAGAATCTTGCGTCCCACAGTGCTTGTAATCAAATGCATAATTCATATCCCTTGGAATGTGAACTGATTGCCTGTCAGGGGGACTATCCCTCTGAGCCAATCGCTACGTGCATGGTGTGGCCGGCTCGGAACCAGCACGCTATTACCTCCCGAAATTGAGCCTCGCTCTCTCCTCTGGCCGTCCTCGCCAGCGCCCTGACCTCCTTCTTTTGAATCTGTAAATCCCGAAACGGTATCCAAGCCTGCTGACGGGACAATTCCCATCGGGCTTAACCGTGGGTCAATCTAATCGTATACTGTATACTAAATCTCAATGTAAATTTAAACAAAAAAAAGTAAGCGGAACGATGTTTTCTTATCCTGAATATGACTGTTGCGGGCCGCTATCATCATAATAAAAGAGAGTAAAACTTCTAATTCCCCAATCGAGCAGAACGCTCAATAAACTTCTGTTCGCTGGAATCATTTTCAAGGAAGACTTCGCCACTGCAGACCACATTGCCTCCGAACAGCACATCCCCGACGACTTCAATCCGGGAGCAATTCAGCAACGATGGCGCACCTTCAGGAAAGCGGGCCTCAAAATCATCAATCAGCTTGTAGTAGCGTCCGTCCAGATGAACAACCGGCGCCCCCAAGGTCCGCTTGGAGTTCGGCACCACGCAATAGTTGTCATTCAAAAGATAAATGTCGGAACGGACAGCCAACAGATCATCCGTGGTCTTGACCGGAGCGAATCGGGATCGTGGCACCCTGATTGCCGCTGCATTCTTGATCACAGAAATAGCGGAACCCATCGCTGTCTCAATTTGAATGACCGGGGTCGATTCAGGATTTCTGGGATCAACAGTTTTACGATTGAAGATGGGTGGCAAACCCAGAACACCCTGTTTCTCTTCCAGCAGAGCCTTCAGGCGTTCCAGATTGAGCCAGAGGCTGTTGGTATTGAAATATCGATGGCGGGAAATGTCCTGAAAACTGACCTCATCTTCTGCTGCGCACTGAGCTGATTCCCGCAAGACGAGTTGCCCGTCAGGCGAGCGGGCTAAATGCCCGCCCTTGCGATCTGCCTCAGTCCGGTCAGCGACCTCCAGCAAAAAAGGGGCTTCTGTTTCAGCGAGATAGCCCAGGATAGACGTATCGACGACTGCACCCAGATTGTCAGCGTTGGAGACAAAAGCATAGCGATAACCCTTTCCCAACAGTTGATTGAGCAGGCCGCTGGACATCAGCGCAGTGTAGATATCACCATGACCCGGCGGATTCCATTCAAGCTCTGCGTTAGCCGGGCATTCGACCGGAGAAAAGTCATCCTGTCTGATCTTTGGTACCTTATGCTGCAGAAAATCGAGAGGTATTCTCCCCTTCAATTCAGGATATGCCTGCAGTGCCGCTAACGAGTCTTCGCGGGTACTGAAACTGTTCATCAGTATCAGAGGGATGTTGGCAGCCAAAGCCTGTCTGGCGATAATATCAAGGAAGCTCAGACCATCCTTGACGTTCAATAGGGATTTGGCTTTCTCTAGCCCCATTCCTGTCCCCAACCCACCATTCAACTTTAGCAGCACGGTTTGAGGCAGTTTTTTTTCACCTTTGTCCCTGTACTTTTCCAACAGAGTCTCTGCATCAGGAAGGGTCTCAACCGGACAAATCTCTGATTCGGGGATCATACCGGTATTGCCGCTGACCAGTTGCGTGTAGGAATGGGCAAAAGTTCGAATTACGTCCTCGGGAAGACCCTCTTCAGCCATCTTTTCCGCAAATGGTGCAAAACCGCTTTCCTGGATCATCCTCTGTTACCTCCAAAGGCCGTGATGGGTCAAAAGAAAGGCCGGAACCAAAATAGTGCTCCAGCCATTCTTTGTAATTGGTCCTACTTGAGAGTCAGAATTTTATCCAGACTCTGACGAAGAATCGTCAGCTTTTCCTCTGCAACCTGTAGTTTGTTCCGATCCTTTTCAAGGACCTGGGGTGGAGCATTGGCAACAAATTTTTCGTTGGAGAGTTTTTTGTTGAAGAATTGCACATCCTTATCGACCTTGGCGATCTCCTTCTCCAGACGCGCAGCTTCCTCCACAACGTCTATCAATCCAGCCAGAGGGATCAGAACTTCGACGTCCCCGGCAACCTGTGTCGATGCCTCCGAGGGGTGCTCAATGGCAACACCACAAGTCAGCTCCTCAACCCGGGCCAAGGAACGAATATAGGCTTCACCATCACGGATAGTCGACACGGAATTGTCCGTTTTACAATCCAGCACCACGGCAATTTTCCTGCCCGGGGCCACGTCCAGTTCCCCGCGGACATTTCGAATCGCCCGAATCACATCCATCAGCAATTCCATCTTGCCAACTGCCGATGAATCGATGTCGAGAAAACCATCGGTCGGATAGACAGCCTGCATAATCGATCCGACCGGGCGGTTGCCGGGCAGAACTTGCCAGATTTCCTCGGTAACAAACGGAATCACGGGATGCAGCAACCGCAGCAATCCTTCCAGAACGGAATAGAGCACGGTCTGTACACGCAACCGCGCGGCAGCATTTTCACCGTAAAGATCATCCTTGACCAGTTCAACGTACCAGTCGCAGAACTCATGCCAGGTAAAGGAGTATAGCGTGCTGGCCGCATCGTTAAATTTATAATCGGCAAGAGCCTTATTGGTCTCTCTGGCGGTGCTGGCGAAACGATCAAGAATCCACTGATCAGCGAGGCTCAGCTCAAATCGACTCAGCTCTGCGCCCTCGGGATTGAAGTCCTCCAGATTCATCAGCGCAAAACGGCTGGCATTCCACAGCTTATTGACGAAATTGCGGTATCCGCCGATCCGATCAGTTGACAGCTTGATATCACGCCCCATAGCGGCAAATGCGGTCAGAGTATAGCGGAAGGCATCAGCACCGTACTCATCCACAACGGTCAGGGGATCGATAACATTCCCCTTGCTTTTGCTCATTTTTTGCCCCTGAGCATCACGGACCAACGCATGGATGTAAACTTCCTTGAACGGAACCTCATCCATAAACTTAAGACCCATCATCATCATCCTGGCAACCCAGAAGAAGAGGATATCGAATCCGGTCACCAGACAGGAAGTCGGATAAAATTTCTTCAGTGAGGTGGTCTGTTCGGGCCAGCCCATAGTCGAAAAGGGCCAGAGCGCCGAAGAAAACCAGGTATCAAGGACATCCGTCTCCTGTTGCAGCTTCTCACTGCCACAATGGCTGCAAGCCGTGGCATCTTCGAGGCTGACGGTTATTTCGCCACACTCATCGCAGAACCAGGCCGGAATCCGGTGTCCCCACCAGATCTGCCGACTGACACACCAATCTTGAATATTGTTCATCCACTCAAAGTAGGTCTTCTCCCACTGGGCTGGCAGGATTTTGGTGCGGCCGTCCCTGACCGCGGCAATAGCCTGTTCGGCGAGCGGCTTGACCGCGACATACCACTGCTTGCTCATGTAGGGCTCAATGATGGTCTTGCAACGGTAACATTCACCTACCGCATTAGCGTAATCGTCGATCCGCTCCAGTAGCTCCTGAGCCTGAAGATCTTTGACAATCTGCTCTCTGGCCTGACTCCGCTCCTGCCCCTGGTAGCTGCCTCCGTTTTCGTTGATAACACCTGATTCATCGAGAATATTGACAAGTTCAAGGTTGTGCCGCTTGCCGATTTCAAAGTCGTTGAAATCGTGTGCCGGGGTGATTTTCACAGCACCGGAACCGAATTCCCTGTCGACATATTCATCAGCAATAATAGGAATTTCACGATTCGCCAATGGCAACATCACGCTCTTACCGATCAACTCTGCGTACCGCTCATCGTCCGGATGGACCGCAACAGCACTGTCTCCAAGCATGGTCTCAGGACGGGTGGTGGCAACCACAAGACACCGATCAGTTCCAACCACCGGGTAACGCAGGTGCCAGAGATGTCCCTTTTTGTCCTGATGCTCTACCTCAAGATCAGACAACGCAGTATGGCAACGTGGACACCAGTTGATCAGACGATTCGCCCGATAGATCAAGCCTTCTTCATGGAGACGAACGAAAACTTCACGAACAGCCTTTGACAAACCCTCGTCCATGGTAAAACGTTCCCGTTCCCAATCGCAGGTTGCACCAAGGTGTTTCAGCTGGTTGATAATCTGTCCACCCGATTCTTCGCGCCACTGCCAGACCCGCTCAATAAACTTGTCACGCCCCAGCTCATGACGGTCTCTCCCCTCACTGTCCAACTGTTTTTCAACCACATTCTGCGTGGCAATTCCGGCATGATCGGTTCCCGGCATCCAGAGAACCTCATGCCCGGTCATCCGTTTCCAGCGGCAGAGTATATCCTGCAGGGTATTATTCAGGGCGTGCCCCATATGCAGTACGCCGGTAACATTGGGTGGCGGGATGACAATAGAATAGGGAGCTTTCGATGCTGTCTCGTCGGCGCGGAAGTCTCCACGTTCTTCCCAGGTGTGGTACCATTTCTGCTCAATCCGGGCGGGGTCGTACCCCTTAGGCAACTGCTTATCCATTGATGCGTTCCTTATCAACTTGCATCCCCGGAAGACAAGGAGTCAACCGGGGATAAAAAGAGGGGGAGATGGACACGCCCATCCCCCCGATACAGATCTTCTATTGGGGTCGTAAAACCCGACTCAGTCAGTGCCTTCCTTGATTTTACGAATTTCCTCACGAATCATGTTTTCTGCCAGATCCGGAACAACTTCCCAGGCAATGCGCTCAAGCATTTCAGAGGCAAGCTTCTCAATCAGGGGTCCGGCAACCCGTTCAACAACTGCCTCGAGGTCCCGTTCTGAGAGAGACCGGAGCTTCTCCTCCAATTCTGGGGAAGAAGCAAACGCTGACGCTGCGGCTGAATTGGCCTCGACAATCGGCTCGTCAACAAAGGGGGACGATTCCATTTCGAGTTTCATGGAAGCATCTTCAGTAACAGGCGTCTCTGGCGCTGCAACCTCGGCCGGAGCCTCTTCCACAAGCAGCTCATCAGTGAAAGTAGATTCTTCAAAGAATGTTGACTCATCAGCCGGAGGAGTCCCGATTACAAAAGCGTCCTCAACAGTCGATCCGGTCTTGGGAATCTCAACAGGCGCCTCAAAGGAAATATTTTCCATTTCGTTTGAGGCATTGCCATCTACCGAACTTACAGATCCTGAAAGAGGTTCCTCGGCAATTATGGCATCGTCATCCAGATCAAAGACGTCATCGTCGGCAAGTTCAAGGCCTCCGCTACTCGCCTCCTCGGCCGCAGCAGTATCATCAATAAAGGGGGCCGGGGTTTCTGCAACGGCAGGTTCCTCCATTAACGCCTCATCACCCATTGCGCCCTGCAGATCATCATCTTCAAAAGAGACGGAGCCCCAGATGTCATCATCTTCTTCCAGAACTGGAAGATCTTCGATATCCAGAGTTTCCTCAATGGCCAGAGTTTCCTCAATGGCCGGAGTTTCTTCAATGGCCGGTGTTTCCTCAATGGCCGGTGCGGCTGAAGTCACAGGAGCAGCAGACAGAAGTTCTTCCACCTTGTCGACCAGGACTTTAGACTCGAAAGGCTTCGTTAACCATCCGCTGGCCCCTACAGAGCGGGCACGATCTTCGTCAAAAAGCTCAAAGGTTCCTGGTAACAGAAGGACCGGAACATGCTCAAGCCCGGCCGTTTGCCTGATTTCCTGGCACAATTGAAATCCGTCCTTACCTGGCATCGTCACGTCTGCCAGAATCAGGTCGGGAATCTCTTTGCTGGCCAATTCCAGAGCATCGTTACCATTATCCGTCACCAGTAGCTGGTAATCTTCGTTGGCAAAAATAATTCCGATAACTTTCTGAATTGTCAAACTGTCGTCAGCCAACAGTAGCTTTTTTGTCATTGATGCCTCCTAGCATCACTGCCCGTCACTTAAAAGGACAGATTATCAACAGAGTCGAAACGTCAGCACAAATCTACTCTAAATTGTTTCTTTCTCAAATGAACCCACAGGTTCACTCCCCCACAGATACCAACCTGCTGATAACAGGCCCGGTCGAACTGCTGGAAGGACCTGAGAGAGTGCCGCCGGGCTGTAGATTCAAACTAAGGTAGATTATGAATCAAGCAGTTGTCTCAAAAAACACTAAACAACGCACCGAAAAAAGCCCATTAAGCCGCGCTAAAGCTAGCATAGTGGGGTTTTACGTGTCAAGTTTCTCTTAGGGAAAATCAATGAGTTACCAGACCTTACTGAGAGCGCCATGGTTGTGGGAGAAAAATCTGATGATAGAGCGCCAGAGCAAACCGGTCAGTCATTCCTGCGATAAAATCAGCTATAGAGGTTTCAAGCGAGTCACCCGCCAGTCTGCGCCCGCCATGAAGTAATAAAGCCTCCTCATTCTCCTGATAATAGAGGTATAGCTCACGTAGCAACCGGGACGCTTTGACAAAATCAGCATGGACATGATCGACCTGATAGACTCTTGTGAATAACCAGTTACGTAGATCACAGATAGCTTCATCCATTTCATCTGAAAGGCTGATTGCGGCCTCATCGGTAGCCAATGAGTGCTTGATCAGATCTCTGACCATCCTGCCTATCCGCCCCGAATGACTGACCCCGACAACAGAAACAACACTCTCTGGAATTTCGCACTCATCAATAAGTCCACCCCGAACGGCATCATCAAGGTCATGGTTTACATAGGCGATAATATCTGCAAGTCGGACAATCTGCCCCTCCAGGGTCTTCGCCGACGAGTGAGAATCAGGGGATAACAACGGACCACGCCCCTTTGAATGCATCAGGATGCCATCGCAAACTTCCCGGGTCAGGTTCAGTCCCTGCCCATCCTTTTCCAGAACATCCACCACACGTAAACTCTGTTCGACATGACGGAACCCTCCGGGAACAAGCTCCTGCAGTACTTTTTCACCAGCATGTCCGAAAGGGGTATGTCCAAGATCGTGCCCCAACGCAATCGCCTCAGTCAGGTCCTCGTTGAGTGAAAGAGCTCGGGCAACCGTCCTTGCGACCTGCGAGACTTCAAGTGTATGGGTCAGGCGTGTACGATAATGATCACCCTCCGGAGAGAAAAAAACCTGAGTTTTATGTTTGAGTCGACGGAACGCTTTACAATGAAGAATTCGATCCCGATCATGCTGATAAACTGTTCTTACCGTACATAACTCATCCACAGACTTCCTTCCCCTGGATTGAGAACTGAAAGCCGCATGTGGAGATAATATCTGATATTCTTTTTTCTCAAGCTGTTCCCTGATATTCATTAACTTTTCCTCTTAAAGAAATATCCTATCTGTGCAAATGTCAAATATATTGAATTTTATGTATCAGGATTTAATTTTACACAAATACAATATTTATTTTTAATTTATTCTTGATTTATTTGACAAATAGGTTAAATAAAGTATTTAGATCATGAATTACAGATCAATGTGTTTTACATTCCGCAATGGAGGATAAAAGTATGGCAACAGTAATGGAAATGGCAGCAGAAATTATCGCCGCCCACGCCTCAACGACAACAATGACTAAAGAAGAACTTCTGTCTGAACTGACTGAAGTGCATGCGGCACTGTCGGCTCTGGAAAAAGGAGAACTTCCGACAGACCAAACAACACAGGAAGATGCCGCCCCGGCTGTAACCCGGAAGAAAGCGTTCGGAAAAGATAAGATCTATTGCATGATCTGCGGCAAGGGATTCACAACGCTTTCCAGACACCTGAAAACGGCACATGACATGAAGCCGACGGAGTATAGAAAACAGTTTGACATTCCGCGCACGCAAACTCTGGCTGCGCGAAATTACTCTGAAAGTAGACGGCAAATGGCTATAGATCGTGGACTGGCGGATAACCTGGCCAAGGCACGTGCGGCCCGTGGCAAGAAAAGTAAATGAGTATCGATGACCTCAGCGCACAAAAAAAGCACCCGCCTAGGGTGCTTTTTTTGTGCGTTTACAGCTTTGCCCTACAACAACTTGAATGGAATAACTGCCAATTCCTGCCCTTCGGCATCAAGGACCTTGACTTTCCAATCTCCCGCCCATGACGGAAGAATATTTTTTGAAGACTTTGTTCTCCAGGAGGCTGAACGAACCGGCAAGGTGACACGTGCCATCTCTTTATCCTGATAAAGCCAGACGTGTGTCACCTCGGCATCACCCTCCGCCCCAACGATCTTGGTGAAGCAATACAGGGTTCCCTGTTGAGCGGGATAACTCTCTATTTCATCCACGGGCGCCCGGTCGACAACCTGGGTAGTGATAACACCTTCAGCGACGGTCATCCCTGCAGCGAAAGCCTGGGGGATCAGAACAAGAACTAACAATGTAATCAGCAGCAAATTTTTCAGCATCTTACCCTCCCTAACGAAGAAGAAAAAACGGGCCACGTGCGCCAATCAGTTTTGATCGGCGAGAACAGCTCCGCGTAGTTGAGCTAGAAAGCTTGTACCACACTCCAAGCTGATTGAAAACTGTTCTGCGATAGTCGCCCCAACATCGGAAAAACTCTCCCGCACCCCCAGATTCAAACCGTGCAGCAGGGAGGGTGACCATACAAGTAACGGGACATATTCACGGGTGTGATCTGTTCCGGGAGCCGTGGGATCGCAACCATGATCCGCTGAGATAATCAACAAATCATCATCCTTCATTTCTTTTTGAAGATGCGGTAACCACCTGTCAAATGCTTCAAGAGCGCGGGCGTATCCCTCCACATCGCGGCGATGTCCATAGAGCATATCGAAATCGATCAGATTCGCAAAAACCAATCCCCGTTCGACCATTTTCATGGCAGCGAGTATCTTGCTCATCCCGTCCGCGTTATTGATAGTCGGTAACGAATGTTCAAATCCTTTTCCGGCAAATAGATCGATAACCTTGCCAACGCTGCAGGTTGGAATCCTGGCCCGTTGCAGACAATCGATCAGGGTCGGGCGGGTCGGCGAACATGGAAAATCATGCCGCCTGGAGGTTCGCCTAAATGTCGTAGCAGATTCGCCGACAAAGGGCCTGGCAATAATCCGACAGATACGATAAGACGCAACGATCCGTTCAGCGATCCGGCAGAGCTCGTAAAGCCGCTCCGGTGGAATAATTTCTTCGTGAGCGGCGATCTGTAAAACCGAGTCAACACTGGTATAGATGATAGGAGCTCCGGTCAGGAGATGTTTTTCACCGAGGCGCGCCAGAATATCCGTTCCGCTGGCGGAAACGTTTCCCAGTACAGGCAAACCAGTCATTTTGGTAAAAGCATCTATGACCTCTCGAGGGAAGCCATCAGGGAAGGTCGCAAAGGGTTGTTCCTGAACGACCCCGGCAAGCTCCCAATGTCCAACTACGGAATCTTTCCCGGCCGAAAGCTGCTTCATCCGCCCCCAACCGGCCATGGGAGCAGCAACAGGAGACATCCCCGCCAAAGATGCAATGCGACCCAACCCCAACTGTTGAAGATGAGGCAGTTTCAAACCATCAACTCTCTCCGCGACATGTTGCAGCGTCGCGCATCCGGCATCACCATAGTCGGCGGCATCCGGCAATTCTCCAATGCCCACCCCGTCCAGGATGATCAGGATCGTGCGGTTAAACATCTGCATCATTGCAGTGTGCACAATAACTTTTCCACTGTTCAACTATCTTAATGCCCGAACTGGTACCGATTCTGGTTGCTCCCGCTGCAAGCATCCTCTGGCAGGTGGCCAGATCACGGATACCGCCAGCAGCCTTGACCCCGATGCGTCCAGCGGCCGTTTGCGCAAGAGTTCGGACATCTTCTTCACAGGCGCCTTCAGGACCGAACCCTGTTGAGGTTTTGACATAGTCGGCACCGGAGCGGACGACGACATCTGTCAACCTTGCCATCATTTCCTGATCAAGCCAGCAGCATTCCAGGATAACTTTAATTTTTGCTTCAGGAGCCGCCAGAACAACCTGAGTAATCTCTTCTGCAACGTAGGTCAGCTTTCCAGATAAGAACTGCCCCACCGCAATCACCATATCGATATCTGTGGCTCCTTGACATGCCAGTTCCTGCGCTTCAAGGACTTTATGGCGCGTGGTATTGTAGCCGCAGGGAAACCCGACGACGGTTCCGACAGAGACGCTTGAACCGTAAATCGTGCGGGCGACGAGAGGAACAAAAAGAGGTGGAATGCAAACAGATGCAAAAGCGTATTCTACAGCTTCTTCGCAGAGTCGCAGGATCTGGGTTTCAGTAGCGTCGGGACGAAGCAGGGTATGATCAATGAATTGAGCAGGACTTTGCATGAACAGCAGGAACTCAGGTTCGATACTCGGCATTTATCTTGATATATTCGTAGGTCAAATCCGAAGTGTAATAGCTGGCCGTTCCAGACCCCTGATGGAGTTCAATCCTGACTGTAAACTCCCCTTGCTTAAGAACTTCAGTCGCTTTCTCCTCCAGCTCGACTCCCGTTCCCAGACCATTTAGCGTTACAGGCACCGCATCAAAATTGATGTCGATCTTCTCCTGATCGACCTGAACACCGGAATACCCGACGGCGGCAATTATTCTGCCCCAGTTGGCATCCTCTCCAAAGAATGCTGTCTTCACCAATGACGAAGTTGCAACAGCCCTTGCGGCCATCTTTGCCTGTTCATCATCCCTGGCTCCAGTCACTCTTATTTCGACCAACTTGGTCGCACCCTCACCATCGCGGACAATCATTTTGGCAAGATCGACCAATACCCTCTCCAGATGGCAATAAAATTCTTCTTCAGCTTCTGTGTCAGCCTCGATTGAGACCCCCGAAGCGCCATTAGCCAGCAGCAGCACTGTATCGTTGGTCGAAGTGTCAGCATCAACAGTAATAGCATTAAAACTGCGACCCACAGCCTTACGTAAGGCCCGATCAAGCCTGTCTGCCGGAATTTTTGCGTCGGTTATGACAAAGCCAAGCATGGTCGCCATATTGGGATGAATCATTCCGGCACCTTTAGCCAGCCCTAAAATGGAGTAGCTTTGTCCATCTGCCTTGACCTGAGCCGACGCCAGCTTACTGAAACCATCCGAGGTCATCATGGCTTCGGCTGTAACCGGGGCCGCATCTGGGTCAAGTTGCGCACTGAGCTTCGGAATTCCCTCCAGAAAGGGGCCGGTCGGCAATTGTGCCCCGATCACTCCGGTAGAGGCCACAGCAACCAACTCAACCGGGATCCCTAATTGTCGAGCGAGCATCTCTGTCGTTTCTTTTGCGACCGTCATCCCCTGTTTCCCGGTACAGGCATTGGCGTTACCGCTATTAACCAGAATCGCCTGGCACTCTCCGCAGGCAATGCGTTCCCTGCTGAGAACAACCGGAGCCGCGACAACCTGATTCTGCGTAAAAACCCCGGCACAACTTGCCGGTTTTTTGGAGAAGATGAGACCTAAATCGAGCTTCCCAGAGGACTTGATTCCACTGGCGATGCCTGCGAACTTGAAACCGAGTGGAATATCACAGATCTTCATTGTTATATGTTCTCCATCATTCTATTTACGCTTTATCGCTTTGTAAGTTTCCACCGTCGGCAACAACAGGCTGAATGCGGTCCCTTCTCCCTCTTTCAACTCCAGAATAACCTGCCCCTGCATGCGGTCAATAACGGCCTTAACCAGGGCCAGACCGACTCCAACGCCGCAGGGTTTGCCCGTATCAATGTCACCTAACTGACTATACTGATCAAAGACTGTTTCTCTGGCTTCATAAGGAATCGACTCACCGTCATTGGCAATCTGCAGACGCACAAAGGGTAGCCCCTCTATGGTCTCAGTCCGAGAGGTTAGACTCAGTGCGCCATTATCCCGATTGAACTTGATGGCATTATCGATCAGGGCACTCAGTGCAATCGAAAACTTTTCAATATCACCATAAATGTTTGGAGAATCTTCTGGCAGATTATTATTGGTCCGCAACCCCCGTCGCTCTATCTCTCTGGTGTGTGTTCGCAGCACTCCGTTGACCGCCATATCCAGGCTGAACTCGCGCCACTTCCAGTTCTCCCGTTCCGACTCTATGGAGAAAAGACGAAGCATTCCGGTTATCAACTTCTCCAGATGCCCCCCCTCCTCCCGGACCTGGGCGAGATAATCCTTCAACTCGTCCTCTGACAGCTTGTGATAAAAAGTCAATGCCAGATCGACAAAACCAATCATAGAAGTCAGTGGTGTTTTTAATTCGTGGGACAGATTCGAAACCATGCGTGTTCTGGCACGGTTGAATTTGACGAGATCTTCGTTGGTCCGTTCCAGGGTCCGGGCCTGCAGACGCAGATTATTGACCAGAGAGAAATTTTCCATGGCCAGTGCAACCTGGTGTGCAATGGTGACCAGAAGGTTCTGGTCCTCAATCCCGAAAAGCTCGCCCGTCAACTTATTGTTGACATTAATAACGCCGAGCAAACGATCGCGAATCAGAATCGGAACGGAGAGGAGAGATTTGTTCTTATATTTTACGCCACCAACCAATCCGTTGAATGATACATCTTTTTCAACATCCCGAATCAGAAGAGGTTCTCGTGTTTCCAGAACATGACCAGAGACACCTTGACCGGAAGAGACATGAACCGAGCTGATAACCTCTTCGGTAAGGCCACGGGCCGCTGCAATTTTCAGTGTTCCATCTTTCTCCTGAAGCATCAATGATGCAGATTCGACACCGACAGAGACCGTTATCGAATCGATGATCCTCTCAAACAGCTCCTGGGGTTCATTTTGAGAATTGGTTGTCTCTCCGATCTGTTTCAACAGAACCAGATCAGACATCCGACGCTGCGCTTCCTGATAGACACGGTCCTGATTGATCTCTGAAAAATAGAGAGACAACCCTTGCTCGGCAGCAGCAAGAATATCCTCGGCAGAAAAAGGCTTGAGCAGAAAATCCTGGGCTTTTTCACGCAGAACCTGTCTGACCAGATGAAAATCCTGCTGGTCGGACAGCATCACCACCTGTATCGCCGGTGCAATCTGCTTGACCCGGCGCAAGACCTCCAGACCCTCTATATCGGGCAAAGAGACATTACAGAAAACCACCCCGAACGGCTCGGTCGCAAGGACATCGATAGCGGCAGCACCGCTTTCCACCAGAAGCACGGGGTAATCACGTGACTCCAGAATGGTACGGAGTTGATCCAGATCGGTCGATATATGGTCGACCAACAGAATCTTTATTTCGGTGCTTTCGTCTATCTCAGCCATAATTCTCGGGAATTAATGATTACAGGTTAACGGCCACAACATTTCTTATATTTTTTTCCGCTTCCGCAAGAGCATGGTTCATTACGTCCAACCTTGTCTTCGTCGCGAGTCTTCGGAGATTTGCTTGCCTCTTCACCACCACCCATGCGATTAAGCGCAACCTGTTGCTTCCGCTGCCTGGCCTCCATCTCCGCGACATCTTCCTCACGCGCCAGCTGAACATGAAAAAGCTTCAGAATGACGTCCTGACGAATCTGGCCCATCATCTCCATAAACATGCTGTAAGCTTCGCGCTTGTACTCTTCCTTCGGATTTTTCTGAGCATAACCACGCAGCCCGATCCCCTCTTTCAAATGATCGATGGAGAGCAGGTGCTCTTTCCAGCGAGAGTCGATGGTCTGTAACAACAGGATTCGGCTCAGGTGGTCCATTACAGCCGGAGTAAACTCTTCCCGCTTTGCGGCAAGAAAATCGTTTGCTTGTGCCTTAAGGGATATCTCAAGTTCGGCCTGGGTCCCTTTCTGTTGATCAAAACCATCAAGGTCGGGAGTGAATGAGAATTGTCTCAGGTAATCTTCCAACAAGTTCGGCCAGTCCCATTGTTCAGCATGAGTTCTGTCCGGGCAGAAAGTCGCAACCATATCTTCTACCATTTCATTGACAATTCCAACCACCGTCCCCGGTATGTCCTCCCCCCCCAGCACTTGACGCCGCTGGCTGTAAATCACTTCACGCTGACGGTTCATGACATCATCGTACTCAATCAGGTGCTTACGTATATCAAAGTTATGTGCTTCAACTTTTTTCTGGGCATTTTCAATCGCTTTACTGATTATTCCGTGCTCGATCGGCTCACCTTCCGGAATCCGTAGTTTTTCCATCACAAAGGCAACCCGCTGAGAACCAAAAATCCGCAAAAGATCGTCTTCCAGACTCAAGTAGAACCGACTTGTTCCCGGATCGCCCTGACGCCCGGAACGACCTCGGAGCTGATTATCGATACGCCGAGACTCGTGACGCTCTGTTCCCAGGATATAGAGCCCCCCGGACTCAAGCACCTCCTGTTTCTCAGCCGCACAGATTGACTGATACTTCTCCAAGGCTTGTTGATAAACGGCTTGATAATCTTCGGCATTTTCTGCTTCAACCTTGGCCATCATCTCCGGATTTCCACCCAGGACGATGTCAGTTCCACGACCCGCCATATTGGTTGCAATGGTGACAGAGCCTTTTCGCCCCGCCTGAGAGACGATCAGAGCCTCTTTGGTGTGCTGCTTGGCGTTCAGGACATGATGGGGAACTCCACGCTTCTTCAGCAGCGCAGCGAGAACTTCTGATTTTTCAATGGAAATTGTGCCGACCAGAACCGGCTGTCCACGTTTGTGACAGTCTATAATATCTTCGATAGTTGCCAGAAATTTTTCTTTTTCAGTTTTGTAGATGACGTCCGAATTATCGATCCGCTGCATTGGACGGTTGGTCGGAACCACGGCGACGTCCAGATTGTATATCTGTTTAAATTCAACAGCTTCAGTCTCTGCCGTACCCGTCATTCCGGCCAGTTTTTCATACATACGGAAGTAGTTCTGGAAAGTAATGGTTGCCAGGGTCTGATTTTCACTTTCAATTTTGACCCCTTCCTTAGCTTCTACCGCCTGATGAAGACCATCGCTCCAACGGCGACCAGGCATGAGCCTCCCGGTGAATTCGTCAACGATCATAACCTGACCGTCGCGCACAACATAGTCTACATCGCGCACAAAAAGTGCGTGGGCTTTAAGGGATTGGTTGACATGATGCAGCAGTTCAATATTCGTCGGTTCATAGAGGTTGTCAATTCCCAGCAATTTCTCAACTTTACCAACACCCTCTTCGGTCAAAGACGCAGACTTGCCCTTCTCATCGACGGTAAAATCGCCGGTATGCGTTTTGGTTGACTGACCGATTTTTCCATCACGGGACTCGATGGTTTCACCTTTTTTCAACTGTGGAATAATCCGATTGACCCGATGGTACAGGTCACTGAACGCTTCACTCGGGCCAGAAATAATCAATGGAGTTCGGGCTTCATCGATCAGAATCGAATCGACCTCATCGACAATTGCATAATGAAGCGGTCGCTGGACATAATCCTCCAGGTCGAATTTCATATTGTCGCGAAGATAGTCGAAGCCGAATTCGTTATTGGTCCCATAAGTAATATCTGCACGGTAGGCAGCTTTTCTCTCCGAATCGCTGATGCCGTGAACGATGCAACCGACACTTAGCCCGAGAAAACGATAAAGTCGCCCCATCCACTCCGCATCACGGCTGGCCAAATAATCATTGACCGTAACAACGTGGACTCCTTTTCCACTCAAAGCATTCAGATAGACGGCCAGAGTGGCGACCAGGGTCTTGCCTTCGCCGGTTTTCATCTCAGCAATCATTCCCGAATGCAGGACCATTCCACCAATCAACTGGACGTCGAAATGCCGCATATCAAGGACCCGGACACTTGCCTCACGCACTACAGAAAAAGCTTCACCAAGTAAGGAGTCTACTGACTCTCCCTGGTCCAGCCTCTGACGGAACTCCGCAGTTTTAGCTTTCAATTGCTCATCAGTCAGGCTTTTCGTAGCAGATTCCAGTTCATTAATTGTATCAACCAGCGGCTGCATCCGCTTCAAATTCCGATCATTCTGACTGCCTACAAATTTACGTATCAACTTGTGAATCATTTAAGAAAAGCTCCAGAGAAAGAGCCCTGTAGAGAGGCGAAACTCACGCAGGGAACAGCTGTTTACAAGCCCAAAAGGGTACAATATTACTCATTAATGCCGGACGGCATATTAACACAAGGGCCTTCGGGGTCACAAGAAAGAAAGGATATCTCAAGACGAGGAGGACGACGTCTGACACAAAACAAAAGGCCCCGTAATCGGGGCCAGAAACAATAACAGATGAGATAAGAGAGAATCGAAATCTAAAGAGTCTTACGTGGATCAATCGGAACACTGTTCAGGAGAATTTCATAATGCAGATGCGGGCCAGTGGAACGGCCGGTATTACCGACCTCTGCGATCTTGTCCCCGCGGGAAACTTTTTGTCCGCGCTTTACCAGAAACTTTGAATTGTGGGCGTAAAGAGTCCGGTAACCATAGCCGTGGTCGAGAATGACCGTCTTGCCATAACCGGCCGACGTTTCTACCCGTGCCACGACACCATCAGCTGTCGCCAACACAGGAGTACCCGTGTTGGCAGCGATATCGAGACCTTCGTGGTTTTTCGGACGGCCGGTGTAAGGAGATTTACGCATCCCGAAATAGGAGGTCAGCCAGCCCTTGGTGGGCCAACCCTGCGGGGTAGAACCGGAAAGTGACTGCTGGTCGTTAAGTAAGCTTTTTATCTCTTCCTGACTCTGGCGACGCAAATCAATCGCCAAACGCATATCATTAATCTGCTTCTGAAGCTCAGAAAGATTGTTGAGCTCATCTGTTTCTGGAGCACCACCAATACCCACCGGCATTTCATCAGTCTGGCTGTTCAGATCGGCCGAAAGGCGAATTGCTGCATCAGTTTCAGAAAGAATCACCAATTCCTGTCGCAAATCAGAAAAATCCATTGCCAAGCGTTGAAACTCCTGGCGTTGTTCACTGTTTTCTGCTTGAAGACGCATCAGTTCGATTTGATTTGAATTGAGGACTGTATAGTCACTGGCGACATAGCCGATCACGGAGAGAGACAACGAACCAACCACCAGGCACGCCACCAGCATCCAACGAGGGATCACCATGCGCCGAACCTGCTGGCCGTTATCGGGGATTATCATCAATGTAAAATGACGTGAGGCCAAGTGTAACTCCAATCCAACAAAGATTAACGTTTAACAATTAACAGTTCTAATAGAAACTTCTTAAATTGTCAAGTATTTAACCATTTTAAGTATTCACGACCCACAATAGCCCTAATGAAGAAATTGACATTACACGAAAAAGACGATGAAGTACAGACCCAACAGACGAGAACAAAACAACGAAACAAGAGGCAAACAATAGCCAACTATCTAGAATAATAGCCATTTGCTTGTAGAACTGATCGTAGACATAACAATCCATGAGGCTGACTCATCCCTTCTCCAGGAAAAAGACAGGCACGATTTGAACCAATCCCTGATCAAATCATCTCCTCAAACATTTCTACCGAAAGCGGCTTCTGAAAGAGAAACCCTTCATTTCATTGCAGCCTTGAACATATTAGGTAATCAATCAGCAGCTTGGAATCTGCCGCTATAATAACCGCAACCTGAGACGTTTCGGCATAGCAATCATAGGTTCATCCATAATAAAATTAATATCGAGTCGATGTCGGCCAGACACGATTAAGTTTTTTTAAAATTACGGATGGCTAGCTTTCTCTCAAAAAGGAACAGGTCATATTTTTAACTTGCAGAAATTTTTTCTGCCAACAGAAAAAAGCAGACAGAGTCTATCCACTGACGACAGATTGAGCCAAAAGCTCGCGCGCATGGTCCAGAGTGCGCTCTGTCACTTGAGCACCACCAAGCATTCGAGCCATTTCATGTACTTTCTCATCTCCCTGCAAGAGCGTCAGGCTCGTTGCAGTCCTGCCAGCTTTTTCTTCCTTGGTAACCCGGAAATGTTGGTCGGCATATGCAGCAACTTGCGGCAGGTGTGTCACACAGAGAACCTGCATCTGGCTCGCCAATTTGCCTATTTTTTCACCGACCGCCGTCGCGGCCTCACCACCAATGCCAGCATCGACCTCATCGAAAATCAGGGTGTGCACACCATCCCCCTCGGGAGAACTTCGTTTCAATGCCAACATGATCCGCGATAGTTCACCACCAGAAGCAATTTTTGCCAGAGGCTGAGGCAACTCGCCTGGATTCGCTGAAAGATAAAATTCTCCCCGCTCCAGACCATTGATGGAAGGCTCTTCCAGCGGATGAAGACGGGTTTCAAAACAAGCTTTCGGCATCGCCAGGTCAGAAAGTTCCAGCTCTACGGCCCGCCCTAAAGAGACCCCGGCGTTCTGTCTTGCCAGAGTCAACCTCTCTCCCAGACTACGCGCAGCTGTTTCAGCCTGTTGATACTCTGCTTCCAATTCACAGCGCCGACCTTCGACGTCGTCCAGCAAAGCTAATTCCCGTTCAACATCGGACTGATAAGCGATCAGCTCCGTAACCGTCGGAGCATATTTACGCTGAAGCGATTTCAGCAGTGCCAGGCGGTCTTCGACCACCTGCTGTCGATGTGGCTCAAACGAAAGCTTACCAGAGTAATCACGTAACTGTGTCGCCACATCCTCAAGGCTATAGAGGGCCGATCGAAGAGAATCAGCCAGTATTGCCAGGGTGGGATCGATCGCTTTTAACTGCTCCAGGTCGTCAGCAACCTGCTCCAGTTTTTCACATACAGCTCCACTCTCCCCATAGAGCAGTTGATAACCGCCATGACTTGCTGCGGCCAATCGCTCCGCATTCTGCAGCAAGGCCCTCTCCTGCTCCAAATCAGAATCTTCACCGGCAACCAGAGCAGCAGAAGCCAGTTCATGTTGCTGGAAGTTGAGCATATCCAGTCTCTGCTGGCGGTCTCTCTCTGCGCGATCAAGGGTCCGCAACTGTTCGGCGATGTCCTGTAACTGCTGATAAGATGCTCGATAATCAGCAAGCAAGTGATCATGGCCGGCGAAGCGATCGAGGAGCTCAAGATGAGTTTCGGTTCTCTGCAGGTTCTGATGCTCGTGCTGGCCATAGATATTGACCAGACTTCCGGTCAATTCACGCAATTGTGCCAGTGGTGTTGGTGAGCCGTTAATGAACACCCGATTCTTGCCCGACCGGGAAACAATTCGCCGAACGAGAAGCTCATCACCTTCATCCAGACCACGTTCTACCAAGCGAGCGCGTACAACATTCTCGCCAGTGACATCAAAAATCGCCTCAACAACCGCCTCATCAAACCCGGTCCGGATCACCTCACCACGAGCCCGTCCCCCCAGCAACAGATTAACAGCATCGATAATAATCGACTTACCCGCACCTGTTTCACCCGTCAGAACATTAAATCCGGAAGAAAAGTTCACGTGCAAAGTCTCGATGATGGCAAAATTCTTAATAATCAGATCAGTCAGCATAAATGCAGGACACAAGCTCCAGAAATCAGATTCCCGGCCTGGTATTACAACCTGACCCCAGAAACCTCTTCTCTGAAGTTGTGCTTACCTCTCCCCCCAACTCAGCTTGGTGCGCAGAATTTCAAAATAATCTTTACTCGGGCTGATCACCAGAAGAGTCCGCGATTGCGACTTACGGACCTCGATCAAATCATCAGGTTGCAGCCTCTGCCCGACCTGACCGTCTGCAGTAAAGAACACAACCGCATCCTCAAACTTGACTTCGATCTGAATCCGCGCGTCATCAGAAACGATAATCGGTCGATTCGTCAACATGTGTGGGCAGATAGGTGTCATCACCAGGCTATTTATGCCCGGATAAATAATCGGCCCACCTGCTGCCAGATTATAACCAGTCGAGCCGGTGGGAGTGGCAATGATCAGTCCATCGGCCTTAAAGGTCGTCAGGTGAGAGCCATCAACCGAGGTTTTCATGTCGATAATCCGCGCCAATGCTCCCTTATTGATAACCACATCGTTAAGAACGGTATGCTCACCCAGAATTTGTCCTTCACGATAGATAACCGCATCCAGCATCATCCGGTCGGAGACCTTGAACTGCCCTTGAATGACCAGGTTGAGCATCGCAGGAAGTTCCCGCCGGGTCACTTCCGTCAAAAACCCGAGACTTCCCAGGTTGACCCCCAGAATCGGGACAGGAAGATTACCAATCTGGCGCGCTACTGAAATGAGAGTTCCGTCACCACCCAGAACGATGACCATATCGACTTGCGTCGGAATTTCATCCTCTGCATATCCCTGCGCTCTTCCGACCTGCTCGGCCAGGCTTGCTTCCAGCAGAACAGTTATCTCTTCAGCCTCCAGTCGATCACGGATGTCCGACGCAATCTGGGCGGCATCAGGGTGGTTTTTTTTTGCGTATATCCCGACCTTTTTGATAACAGTATTCATTGCAGGTATTTCCTTGGACAAAATGAAAACACTCACCATTCAACATAGTGTCAACGGCCATCGAGAGATATCATACCCTTTCGGCAAAGTCTATCACTTTCAAACACTTACACTGTTGTTGCAACACCCCGGCTATGCTACATTCAAGGGAACTTTCAACCACCCCAGAAGGCAGCTATGGACCTCTTTGAACAAGCACTTGAGCAGAACCCCGACAGCCCCCTTGCAGAACGGATGCGTCCACACAGCCTTGATGAAGTCGTCGGCCAACAGCATCTGCTCGGTCCGGGGAAGCTGCTGCGGCACCTGATTGAAAGCGATCAGCTCAGCTCGGTGATCTTCTGGGGTCCGCCCGGCACTGGAAAAACAACCCTCGGCCAGGTCATCGCCAGCACGACAAGCAGCAGCTTTGTATTCTTTTCCGCTGTGCTGCAGGGTGTCAAAGACATTCGCCAGATAGTAGCCGAAGCCCGACAATCCAGAGCACATCATGGTAGAAAGACCATCCTCTTCGTTGATGAAATTCACCGATTGAACAAAGCCCAACAGGATGCGTTTCTCCCCTATGTTGAAAAAGGTGACATCACCCTGATCGGTGCCACAACCGAAAACCCCAGCTTCGAAGTCAACTCGGCCCTGCTCTCCCGTTCTCGGGTTTTTGTCCTGGAATCATTAAACGAAGAAGAGATCAAAATACTCCTCCAACGTGCCCTGCTCTCGCCCCGCGGACTCAAGGAGAAAAGCCTGCAGGTTGCAGATGAGGCTCTGGACCATCTGGCTCAGGCGGCTCAGGGTGATGCTCGTATCGCACTCAACACATTGGAGCTTGCTGCAGGAATCTCAGAGCAGAATCAAATCGACCTTGACTCTCTGCAACAGGCCCTGCAGAAAAAAGCCTTGCGCTACGACAAGGGGGCCGAGGAGCATTACAACGTCATTTCGGCTTTCATCAAAAGTGTTCGCGGGTCTGACCCCGATGCCGCACTCTACTGGCTGGCGCGGATGCTGGAAGCCGGGGAAGACCCCATGTTCATTGCTCGCCGCCTGGTCATCCTGGCCAGCGAAGACATAGGAAATGCAGATCCTCGCGGTCTGCAGGTTGCCATATCTGCCCAGCAGGCGCTACACCTCATCGGTCTGCCCGAAGGTCGTATCCCGCTTGCGCAAGCGACCACCTATCTGGCAACAGCCCCAAAGAGTAACGCCGCGTACATTGGCATACAACAGGCACAGAACGAGGTCCGCCAAAGTGGAGCGCTACCTGTCCCACTGCATATTCGCAACGCTCCAACCAAACTTATGAAAGAGCAGGACTACGGCAAAGGGTATCGCTATCCTCACGAAGAAGATGGGATTTCGGCCCAGGATTACTTGCCTGAAAAACTCAGCGGCCTGCGCTACTATCACCCGACCGATCACGGCTATGAAAAAATGATCGGTGAACGGATTGCATACTGGGAACAGGTTAAAAAAGGACGGCGGGAGAACAAAGAGTGATCCGGTTGGGCCTGTCGATACTGGTTCTGTTGTGCATAAGCTCGCCAGCCTCTTCCGAATGGGGGCCATGGAAAGCAGCGGATAACCGGCAGAGTAATACAGGAACAGACGCAGGTATCGACCCGCTTCAACAAATGGTCAGGACTTTTCAGAAATTCGTTTCACCGGTGGATGGTCCCCGCTGCCGTATGTACCCTACATGCTCGGGTTATTCCCGGCAGGCACTGCGCGAGCATGGTTCTTTCACCGGCATGATGATGACCGTGGATAGACTTTACCGGGAGTCTGACCCGCTGGAGCAGCAGGACATCATTTTAAAATGGGAACACAAAAGATATTTCGATCCACTGGAAAAAAATACATTCTGGTGGCATCTTCACGGGACGGGAACAGGGAAAAAATAGAAGCACCCATTTAATACTGTTCAATCTCCTGAGAAGTTCGGTACCGTGAAGTAAACCTTTGTCCCGACTTCCGGCGTACTTTCAACCCAGACTCGACCACCGTGACCTTCCACAACCTTGCGCACAATAAACATCCCAAGACCAAGTCCACTCACATTATCATTTGCAGGATCAACCCTGTAAAAGGAGTCAAACATCTTTTTTACCTGTTCAGAGGTCATACCGATGCCCTGATCGATAACAGCAACCTGCAGCGCCTCATCAGCGGAAGCCAAGGTGATCACAATCTTGCTGTCAGGAGCCGAATACTTGATCGCGTTGCTCAGCAAGTTTTCCATGACCTGAATCATACGGTCTCTATCGAAAAGCTGCTCGCTGTGCAGCCCATCATCGACCTCCAGACTGAGACGGGTTGTAGAATTGAGGGTTCTGTTCTGACTCAAGAGCTCTTTAACTAATGTGACGAAAGAACCTTTTTGACATCGAAGTGGCAGAGGCTCTCCTTTTTGAATCCGGCTGACATCAAGAAGATCATCGACAATACGAGAGAGCGCAAACCCCTTTTCACAGATAATACCCAGAAAGTCACGACGCTGCTCCTGCGAAAACATATCGGTCCCAGCAGATCCTTCAAGCAGTTCGGCATAGCCGACCACTGCCGTCAGAGGGGTGCTCAGTTCATGAGCAGCGGTAGAAATGAACGTGTCCTTGGCAAGGTCGTATTCCCGCCGCGAGCGTTCCGCTCTCTTTTTTTCCGTAATATCCAGCCCGACACTGAGAAGCCCCTCCACCTTGCCATTCTGATCCAGCAGGGGCTGATTGGCCCAGGACAACCATATCCTCTTCCCGTCTTTGGTCACATTTTCATTTTCCACACCCTGATAATTTTCAGGATCTTCAGTGATGCGTTGAATCAACTCAGGTAAATACTCTCCCTCCGTTGAAACTTCAGGGACTATGGTTCCGATAACATTCTGGCCAACCAGTTCCCCACGACGGTACCCGAACAATTGTTCTCCATATGCATTGATATAGGCAATATTTGCCTTCTGGTCGAGGTGAATAATTACAGCATGAGCACCTTCGACAAGTGTCCGGTAATTTCTCTCGGCAGCTAACAATTTTTTCTGGGCTTGCGAGCGCTTATCGACCTCCTGACGCAAGGATGCAGTACGCGATTTGACCTGAGAACGGAGGACCATAACCAAGACAATGGAAGCGATCGAGAAAAAAGCGAGTCCCCAGAGAGCAGGTATCAACCAGGGCGGTAACGGATCTTTTTCTGGTGCAGCGAGCCAGCGAGTGAGGGCATTATAGTAAGAAGAGGAAGGGTCACTTTTCAGCTTTTCTAAATGGGCATCTATTTCCGCAAGGAGGTTGGCGTTTTCCCCTTTCGCCGTCGCGTAACGAATCTCGATCGGATTGAAAATCAACGGCGTTTTCTTGACTTTATAGTTCTCTGCCTCGCTCAGGGCAAAAAAACGATTCACGACACCGATGTCCGCAGTACCGGAATCGATGGCGGCAAAAACCGCCCCTAAAGAATCACACTCCAGAAATTGAGCTGAAACCTCGAAACTTTCCAGCATTTTCCGTAAGACCTGTTGGTGAATATTCTTACGCGGCACAGCAATTCTGCGGCCATTCAAATCAAAATAGGACAGAGCTTCAATTTTTTCGGAGGAATAGAGGACTCCCCAGTTAGACACAACATTGATCTGGTTAAAGTCATAATATTCTATCCGCTCTTGCGAATAGGCGATAGATGTCAGGTCTATTTCATGAGCTTTCAACCGGTCAAGCAGCACGGAAAAGGAATCATGAACATAAACAATGTCCCAATCGGCCTCAGCCGCAACTTCATCCAGAACATCGACCAGAAGCCCCGCTGGCTGCCCTTGATCATCGATAAAACTGAGAGGAGGATTCGCTCCAATACCGACACGAACCTCCAGAGCGCTGGCCTGAACCGCCAGTACAACAGAGAGCGCAAATGGCAATATTATAAAGATCATTAAACACTTAAACAGACGATCAACTTTCATGGGAGACCCTGAATCCAAAAACCTAATCATTGAGCTAAAGGGAAAAACATCCGCAGGCGAGCAATCAACGAGTGTTAAAAACGCCTGCTAATTGCTAAAACTTGAACCGGCGCATACTGACACTCATCAACAACCCCACCCCAATCATGGTGGTTACCATACTGGTTCCCCCATAAGAGAACAGCGGTAACGGTACTCCCACCACCGGCAACAGACCGATCACCATCCCTAGATTGACGACAATATGCCAGAAAATCATCGATGTGACACCAATGGCCAGAAACATTCCGAACCGATCAGCGGCCCGCCGAGCAATGTAGATTCCCCAGATAATCAGAAAGAGATAAAGCAGCAGCAAGAGGACGCAGCCAATGAAACCCCATTCTTCAGCAAAGACAGAAAAAGCGAAGTCAGTGTGTCTCTCAGGCAAAAAAGAGAGTTGAGACTGGGTCCCGTCCAGGAATCCCTTGCCGGAGAATCCGCCACTACCAACAGCAATCTTCGATTGGATTATATGATATCCACTGCCGAGAGGATCCTGCTCTGGATTGAGAAAGGTTCGGATCCGGGCTTTCTGATAATCGTGCAGAAAAAACCAGCCGCCCACGGCGCAGCTAATGCCCAGGGCCGAAAGACCAAACAGAGTAGAAGGACGCAGTCCGGCAAAGAGCAACATGGAGGCAGCAATAAAAAGGAGCATCATCGCGGTCCCCAGGTCAGGCTGCTTCAAGATCAGAACAACGGGAAGAATCAGCAGCAGCGCAGCCTGCCAAAGTTCAAACAGGGAATAGCCGAGAGGTTGAGCCGTCCGTCCGAAAATTCTGGCCAACAGCAGAATCATCGCGATCTTGATAACTTCACTAGGCTGAAGATTAAAAAATCCGAGATGAATCCAACGGGTTGCGCCCATTGACGTTTTTCCGAGCAGCAGGACAATCAGCAGCAACCCGATCGTCACCAGATAACCGTGAATAGCGAAATGCTCGAGATGCCGATAGTCGAAGCAACAGATCAGCAGAGCCATTCCCACCCCGCCAAGCAGCCATATTGACTGCTTCAGGTAGACAGGTGTCGCGATAAATGCCCAACCGGACGTTGCGCTATACAGGTTGGCAATGCCGACTCCGGCCAGCAGACAGACGGTCAACAACAAAACTCCGTCAAAGTGAGTCAACAACCGACGATCAAACATCATTCCCCTCCTGTTCCAGGGCAGCTTCCTCTTTTTTTTCCCTGAAAAATGCTTCCAGGATCGCTTTGGAGATCGGGCCTGCTGCGCTGCCGCCATGCTCTCCATGCTCAACAACAACGGCGACTGCAATCTGCGGATTTTCCGCCGGAGCGTAAGCGACAAAAAGGGCATGCGGCCGGAATCGATAAGGGACTTCCTCGTCGCCTGTTTCCAGCTCTTCCTCTTCGTCAGATTTACGCCTGATGACCTGCGATGTGCCGGTCTTCCCGGCGACACGGACCTCACTGAGATGCGAGGCCCAACCAGTCCCGTGCGGTTCGTTTACCGCAGCCACCAGGCCGGTCTTGATCTCCGCCCATGCTTGGGCCGGATACTCGATATGCCGTAGCAGCTCCGGCTCAGGATTCAACAGGATATTTCCCTGCCAGTCCTCGATTCGCCGGACAATTTGCGGTTTATAGACCTGCCCGCCATTCGCCAGGGTTGCTGTCATTACGGCCAACTGGATCGGTGTCGTCAGGACGAAACCCTGACCGATTGAAGCAATGACCGTCTCCCCCCCATACCAGGGAGTATTAAATTGCCGCTTCTTCCACTCTCTGGACGGAACCACGCCGACCTTCTCACCGGGCAGCGGGAAACCAACGGGAGCACCAAGACCGAACTCTTTCGCTGCGATGGCCAGTTTTTCAATCCCCAGGTCCAGGCCGACTTGATAGAACCAGACATCGCAACTTTCTCGCAGGGCCTTTTTCAGTCCGGTCCGACCATGCCCGTTTTTCTTCCAGCAGCGAAACGTCGCTTCGCCTAACTCAAAGCGACCGTTGCAATCAACCACCCGCCGGGCGGTGGACATTTTATCCCTCATCGCCGCCAGGGCAACGATCATTTTAAAGGTGGATGCTGGCGAGTAGAGTCCACTGAGAACCTTGTTCTGTAATGGGTGGCGCGAATCACGCAGCAGCCCGACCCACTCATCGCTGGCAATCCCTCGCGCAAACAGACCAGGATCGAAAGTCGGTCGACTGACCATCGCCAGCACTTCGCCGGTATGGACATCAAGAGCGACCGCAGCCCCGGACTGATCGCCAAACGCCTGATCCGCTGCTTGCTGCAAAGGCTGTGACAAGGTCAGGAAAAGTTTGTTGCCAGGCCGGTCCGGCTCCACCTGCAACTGTCTCAGCAACTTCCCTTTGACGTCAACCTCAACAAGTCGCTGACCTCGGTGGCCGGTCAAATAGGATTCATACTCTTTTTCAAGGGCAATCTTGCCGACGTAATCGCCAGGGAGGTATCCATGAAAATCCACCTGGGACAGCTCATTCTCGGTAATTTCACCTAGATATCCGACCAGATGAGCAGCTGAGCCTTTTCCCAGGTAATCCCTGACAGGCCTCACTTCAGTCAGAACTCCCGGCAGCTCAACACTATGCTCCTGAATCCGTTCCATGGTTTCACGGCTGACATCAAAAGCCAGTGGAACAGGCCGGTAGACGGGAAAACGCTTCCCCTCTGCCCAGCGTGCTTCGAGCTCTGAAAGATCGGCAGGGAGAAGCTCCGAAAGGTTTTGCAGGAGCTCCTGTTGATCCGTTACATCCTGACGCATTACAGAGATTCGGAAAGACGGACGATTGTCAACCAGTAAAGCTCCATCCCTGTCATAAATCGGACCGCGTGAGGCAGCGAGGGGAAGGACCCGCGTTCGATTGCTAATGGAACGCTCATTGTAGCGATCATAGCTGATCACCTGTAAATACCAAAGCCGCAGGGCGAGCATCAGAAAAATAAGCGCGGCAGCAAAGGAGAAAAGCAGAAAGCGCCTTTGAACCCTGGGATGTTCAACCCATCTCGAATCAAGACCCATGATAACGACTCTGATGAGGTAACCTGGCCATACCGGAACGAGTCCCGAATTGTGGCTGAAAATAAAGCAGAATGCCAAGCAGTACTGTCGCTGCCAGCAGATTCACCAGCATCTGCCCAGGCAGGACGGGCATGAGGATTGAGATGACTGCGCCCGCTTCAGCAAACAAGGTGAGGAAAAAGCCGATAAGAAAAGACTGAACCACTGTACCGCCAGCGACCAATAACAGCAGCAGAGCGGGGCTTTCTGCACTCAGTCGAGTGACCAGCATACGGACTTGTAGAAAAATAGCTAGATTGACCACCCCGTAAAGGCCCAAAGAGGTAGAACTGAAACAGTCCTGTAGCAGGCCAAGAATCAGGCAGAGCAGCATGGCCCTGATAAATGACTCACTTAAGCCAAGATAAAGAATCAGGATTAACAACAGGTTTGGCAGCAAAGCGTCAGGAAGCAGCATGGGCAGCAGAGTCGTCTGCAAGAGCATGAAAATCAGCCCTACTGTAAAATAAACGATCAGGATTCTCATGACTTCTCATCCAGCAATACCAAAACCTCTTCAAGCCGTGAAAAATCAGCGGCAGGTGAAACTTCAACCCTCTGGAACAATCCAAAACTTCCCTGTTCTGCCAAAACCACCCGACCAACCACCAACCCTTTCGGGAAGACTCCCCCCATCCCCGAAGTGACCAGCAGATCATCGATCTGCAGATTATCCTCTCGCTTTGCGTAATCGAGAGTCAAGTTCCCCCCCAACCCTCTGGCGACACCGCGGGTTCGGGTTCTCTGAACCAGAGAGGCAATAGCCGAAGAAGCATCAGTAATTAGCAGCACCCGAGCACTATTGGACGCTGTCTTTATAACCCGTCCCACAACTCCCTCAGCGACCACGACAGGCAAACCGTCCCTGATTCCGACCTCGCTCCCCTTGTCGATCACGACGGTACGCGCCCAACTGCTGAGATCTTCCGCAATCACCCGCGCAGGCAGAGCAGGTCGATCTATCTTGTCGACAAAATCGAGCAGACGACGTAGCCGCTGATTTTCCAAACGGATTTCAGAAACAGCGACCAACTCGCTTTGCAACCGACGGTTCTGATCTATCAGCCGCCGATTCTGCTGTCGGGCATCGACCAGCCACAGGTAGTTGTTCCAGAGCAGGCCAACCTCTTCAGTGAAGACATCAACCCCTTTCTGCAATGGCGTCGACAGGGTCAACACTGTCCGTTCAAAGAGGGTCGTTGCGCCTTGATTGCGAAGATTTGAAGAATAGAGCAGAAGCGTACCGATAAGCAAAATAACAGCTAGAACGATAATGCGGTAGCGTTTAAAAAAATCGCCCATGTCCTACCTCGTAGGCCGGGAGTGACCCACTTCTGCGTACCATAAAGAAGAGGAGGATCGAGTGATCCTCCCCGTTCAAACCGAACCGGCATCCCTGTGACAGGTAGATGCCAACAAAAAAATCAGGAGGAGACGGCAACCTGCTTGAGCAGATCGATCTGATCCAGCATCGCACCCGATCCCATGACAACACAGGTCAGCGGATCTTCTGCGGCAACAACCGGCAGGCCGGTCTCTTCTCGTAACAGGATATCCAGATTCTTCAGGTACGCGCCGCCACCAGCCAGAACAATACCCTTATCGACAATATCGGCAGCCAGTTCAGGTGGCGTCCGCTCCAGAGCGATCCGTACCGCCTCTACAATGGTATTAACCGGCTCGGACATCGCCTCGCGAATCTCCGTGGAGTTGATTTCCAGAGTTTTTGGAATACCGCTGACCAGGTCACGACCCTTGACCTCCATGTGCTGAACTTCATCGTCCACGGCATAAACATTACCGATACCAATTTTGACGGCCTCAGCAGTCCGCTCACCAATCAACAGGTTGTACTTTCGTTTCATATATTGAACAATCGCTTCATCCAGTTTGTCACCGCCAACCCTGACACTCTGGGCGTAGACAATGCCGGCCAGAGAGATCACTGCAACCTCGGTTGTACCGCCGCCGATATCGACAATCATGTTTCCCGATGCCTCGGTGATGGGCAGACCGGAGCCGATAGCTGCAGCCATCGGTTCTTCGATCAGGTAAACTTCACGAGCACCGGCAGATTCGGCCGATTCGCGGACAGCCCGTTTCTCCACCTGAGTAATCCCGGACGGAACACAGATAACAATCCGTGGTCGTACCAAGCTTTTGCGATTATGAACTTTGCGAATAAAATAACGGAGCATCTCTTCCGTATAATCAAAATCTGCGATAACTCCATCCTTCATCGGTCGGATCGCAGTAATTGAACCGGGGGTTCGGCCCAACATCTCCTTGGCATCGGTTCCGACCGCCAGTACCTTGCGTTGACCGTTGATATTGGTCTGAACGGCAACGACAGAGGGCTCGCTGATCACCATCCCCTTCCCCTTCATGTAGATCAGGGTGTTGGCGGTTCCAAGGTCAATTGCAAGATCGTTAGAAAACATGCCCAAAACTGCATCAAAAATATTTAACATGGTCTGTAAGTTCCTTACCCGATACGGGTCTGTATCATCTGTGTCAATCCCCATGAAAGCTGGCTCACTTTAGCAAACCACCTCTGTTTTAGCAAGAGCCTAAACAGGAAAAAAATATTGCAATTCAGGCCATTGCTGGCTAACATGCTGGCCTATTTTGCATCCTGTATTCAACTAACTTTTACAAGGAGTCCCCTCTGATGCTTGATTTGATTCGCAAGAAGCAGAAAACACTGCTGGTCAGGATTGTTTTCTGGGTTATTATTGCCGCCTTTGTCGGCACTATCTTCCTGGTCTGGGGACGAGGCTCGGACAGCGGAACCGCTCAATCTACTGTCGCAGCTCAGGTCAACGGTACGGAAATTACCTACGCTGATTTTCAGCGCAGCTACAACAACCTGTATAACCTCTATCAGAGCATCTACCAGAGCAACTTCACGCCCGAACTCGAACAGCAACTCAACCTGGACCAGCAGGCGATGGAACAGCTGATTGAAGAAGCCCTCCTGATTCAGGAAGCCGAGCGTCTCGGTCTCAGCGTCAGCGACCAGGAACTGGTCGACTCGATTGCCCAGTACGATGCGTTTCAGGAAAACGGCAAGTTCAGCCGTGAACGCTATCTGCAGGTTTTGAATTACCAGCGGGCGACTCCTGAACAGTTTGAAAGCATCCAGAAACGTCAACTGCTGACCGATAAGGTCCGTCAACAATTGCAGGCAGGTGTTACCGTCAACGATGAGGACATTGAGCAGGCTTATCGCGACGAGAATAACCAGATCAGCCTGAATTTTGTCCAAACCGCACCTTCTCTCTTTGAATCAAAGGTCAAGGTCGATGACCAAAAGCTGCAAGCGTTCTTTGCCGAGCAACGTGAGAATTTCCGCTTGCCAGAAAAACTGTCGTTGCGCTATCTGCAGTTCGATCCCGCGCGCTACGAAAAAGAGATCTCTAACTTCCCCGAAGAAGATCTGGAACGCCACTATCGCCGAACCCTCGATCTCTATGAAGTTAAAGAGCAGGTCAAAGCTTCGCATATCCTGATCCGTGTTCCGGAGGATGCCAGCGACGAAGTCAGGAAACAGAAGAGAGAGCATGCTGAAACCCTGTTAAAACAAGTCAAGAACGGCAAAGACTTTGCTGAACTGGCTCGCTCTATGTCTGACGACCCGGGCAGTGCTGCCAAAGGTGGCGATCTGGGTTACTTCGAGCGCGGCATGATGGTTCCGCCGTTTGAAGCTGCAGCCTTCAGCATGCAACCTGGCGAAATCAGCGGTCTGGTTGAAACTGATTTCGGCTTCCATATCATCAAGGTCGAAGAATATATTGCACCCGGTTTTAAGTCGCTGGCTGATGCTATCGATGAAGTCAAAGCCGGACTCAAGGTTGAAATGGCCCGCCGCCTGGCTTATGAAAAAGCGATGGATGCCTACAACATCAACCGTAAAACCGGCGAGCTCGATGATGCCGCAAAGAAC
>DATFMC010000048.1:0-17103 GCA_035267105.1 Geopsychrobacteraceae bacterium | reverse complement strand
ACGTAAAGGGTCAGAATTCTTGCCAGCTGCTGCATTGGCAATCAAAGAGATGGCGACAGTCTCCAGTTTCATTGATATTGCCATAAGTGCTTCAGGAATGGTCGACATTGCGACGGCATCAGCGCCAAACATTTCAAGCATACGGATTTCAGCCGGTGTCTCGTAACTCGGGCCACACATCCAGGCGAGCGAACCCTGATGCAGCACAACTCCTGCGTCACCCAGTAAACGTTTCAACTCGGGGTAAAAATCATGCCGATACAATGAGCAGAGATCGATAAAGGAGGGAGGCGACAAAGCTCGAAGAGGGTTGTCCGAAACAAGGTTGAGATGATCGGTGACCAGCATAAAGTGACCTGGATAAAAATCAGAAGCAATACCACCGGCTGCATTGGTCAGCAGAATTTTACTGCACCCCAACTCTTTCGCCAGCCGAACGGGCGCCGCAACCTGATAAGCACTGTACCCTTCGTAATAGTGATATCGGCCCTGAAAAATGATGACAGGCCGGTCATACAGCCTACCGAACCAGATCCTGCCACTATGCCCGGAAACCCCCGCAGGCGGAAAGTCAGGGAGCTCCTCGAAAGCAAGGCTTCGTGCTTCGGTCAAGCTATCCGTCAAGCTTGCAAGCCCGGACCCGAGCACCAATGCGGTCTCAGGCTGCCATGGGCCCAGCAACTGCTTCAGAACCTCGGCTGCCGGCCTTACCTCTCCCAGCAGCTTCATTGAGCCAGTAGTTCCCTGACTCTCTGTTGCAGGTCTTCGGGTTTAAATGACTTATTGATAAAACCGTCAGCACCGGCCCGAATAGCGTCGGTTTCACAATCATCCCTACGGAAAGCGCCGCTCATTGCTAACAGCTTAAGCTGCTTAAGAGAAGCGTCAGAACGAATCTTGCGCATCAAATCCTGACCCGTCATGTCGGGTAAATTAAGATCGATCAGAGCCAACTGAAATGACTGTTGACTCATCATCTCAAGCGCCTCAACTGCAGTTCCCACCGAAACAAGCTTCACCTGCAACGGAGCAAGCAACTCTGACAGGATTTCGCGAAAGAAGCGGGCATCGTCCACAACCAGGACAGCAGCAGTGTGCATCTGGTCTGTCGTCTTTTTTGTAGCGGCAACGGGGAGTTTAAAAAGAAAAACGTGAGAACATTTGGGACATTTCACACGAAGAGAAGGTTGATCGGCAGTATAATTCCTGGCACGATAACGTGCTTTACATTCCGGGCATTCAATGATCATTTTAAACTCTAATTGTCGGGAAAAGGTAAAACAAAGCGGCCAGCTGCGTCCGGCACAATCTTTATACCGCCAATGGTTGCTTGTACCGCATCCGATTTCTCTGTTTGTAGTTCAACAGAATTTTTAATCCTCCAGCGCAGAAGCGATCCTGCCTGAAGAGTATACGACTTAAAAGGCCGTTCGTCTATCGTCACCGCAACTGAAACCGGCTGTAGTGCTTCTAATTCCATCACTGCCGGTAGTGGAATATCAGGCCGCTGCGATGTTGCAAGAGGAACCTCCCTGGCTAAAGAACCTTGGGGCTCAACCGCAGTATTTTGCATCGTTGGCTCCGAGGCATCGATCTGCTCATCGTTATCCGCAGTTTTTTCTGTGAAAGGTAGTTCCATCCCTGGTACTGGCTCAGTGAAGATTTTTTCCATTTCAACTGATTTCACCTGCACTGAATCAACCGGGACGGGAGCTTCAGCTGGTTGGGTACCGTTATCACCGGCCAGCCACCAGAAAACAGTGCCTGCCAGAATGATGGAGAGGACGGAGACGAGCAGGACCGGTGTGCGGCGTTTCGTAACAAAGGGTTTACGATGATCTGCGGATTCTGGTGGAACAAGGGCATCGGATGAAGGTTCGGAGCGTTCGGAGCGTTCGGAGCGATATAGCTCGAGAACTTTCTGTGCCGGCACGTCGAGCGACTCAGCATAACTTGCAAGATAACCCTTCAGGTAGGTTTCGGCAGGGAGCTTATGGTAATGACCGTCTTCCAGGGCCTGGAGACAGGTCAAAGTGACTTTAGTACGCAGGGCAATGTCTTTCAGAGCCAGACCCTTCTCAAGCCTTTTTTCTCGCAGATATTCACCCAGAGGTTGGCAGCTATCCATAATGTTACCGAAATCTTAGAAAGGAGTGGTTTTCAGAAAACTGGCTGATTTTTGACCCCACTCCGACTCGGGAGAAAGCTCAAGGACGCGACGAAACATTTCAACCGCCTTGTTGTTTTTTTTCTCACGTAACAAAACCAGACCCAGCCTGTAGTGCGCTTCGGCATTAGCAGGAGATTGGCTCAGCGCAGTCTCAAACTCATTTCGTGCTGCAGCATCCTGACCGAGAGCGTAATATACTTCCCCAAGTCTCAGACTGATTAGTGCATAACCTGGAGCGATCGATTTAGCGTCCTGATAGGCGTTTATCGCTGCCGGAAAATCCCCTTTGCGAAAGTGGGCATAGCCGATCCCGGTCAGCGCCAGCTCTGTTCGCATAAACAGCAAATTTTCTGCTGCTTTACTGAAATAGTCGATTGCCTTGTCCCACTGTTCCATACTGAGATACAGAGCAGCCAGATTATTCTGAAAACGCGGATCATTGTCTGAGAGCTTCAATGCCAACTGATAGTGTTCTTCTGCTTTAGGATAAGCTTTTTTGATCTGGTAGATCTGAGCCAACAATGCCTGAATTTCCGCATCGTCAGGGTCAATCTTTTCTGCCTGTATCAACTCCTTCAGAGCCATGGTAGGACTGCCACTCTGCAGATGAGAAAGTCCGAGGGTGTAGTGCGATGTAGCTTGGTTTTTCTGTTTGGCAGTCATCCCGCAGCCGAACAGAAGTAAAACCATAACCACTGCAGCGATTGTCTTATAGTTGATCATTCTTACTCCCTTAGGGGAACCTTTATCATAAAGCGGCCAGAAAACGTCCAAGACTCTCTTTACAGCGACTCCTTCTCTCTTCGAGACTGACAGGTGGCTTGGAAGCGGCCACCCTGGCAGGCAGCGGAGCAACTTTCCTTACCTCAGTCACGGGATTTACCTCAGCGTCTATAACCTTTCTCGGGACTGGAGTCCTTTCAACGTCTACAGCTGTTTGCGTGACAGGTGTTTTTTCAGCGTCTACAGCTGTTTGCGTGACAGGTGCCTTCACAACAGCCATAGTCTTTTTCGTGACCGGCACAGAACCAGTAAATTTATTGCAGATCGGTAACTTTCGCCAGTATTTATCCAGCTGTTCGGGCGTCATCAGGTCAACATCAGCGTCCGCAAGGACAAAACCGATCGACTCGGCAAATTCCAACCCATCTTCCAGCATCGAATCAGCTTTTTCTGCTGTGACCTCCCCTGCTTCAGGCAGAAAAAAGACCGATATGCGACTGTCTGCCAGGAAGAATCCGAGGACTACCTGGATGCCGACACCTGACTTGAGCGCGACCAGGTAAGCTGAAGCCATTTGAGACGGGAAACCGGACAGGGCAACCTGCACGTCAACCGTAGAGGTTAACAGCCGGCGAACCCGGCTCGATGGCAGGGTCAAAACCGTCAATTTTTTCTGCTGAACAAACATATCAGTCTCCTAAATATTATGCTGCCACAGAAAATATGCAGAAGAGCAATCAAAACACATTAACAGAACTAATCTAAATGACCGAATTCCGTTAATAACTTTATCCTTCGATAACGGTCTTCTATCTCTTCATATTCCAGTTCACGCAAACGGTCAAGGCTGAACTTTTCAACGGTAAAGGAGGCCATGACGGTGCCGAAGACGATCGCCTTGCGCAAACCCTCCTCTTCAAGGTTACGGGTCGCCGCAAGGTAGCCGATAAAGCCACCGGCAAAAGTATCACCAGCCCCCGTTGGGTCAAAGACCTCTTCAAGAGGATAAGCGGGTGCGGAGAATACCGAGTGCTCGCCAAACATCAACACACCATACTCGCCCCGCTTGACCACCAAAGTCTTCGGTCCAAAACTGCGCACAATGGCAGCAGCCTTGATCAGGTTCGGCTCTTCGGCCAACTGACGAACTTCAGCTTCATTGATGACCAGAATATCAACTCTTGAGAGGGTTTTTATCAACTCATCACGCTTACCCGAAATCCAGAAGTTCATGGTATCACAAGCAACCAGTCGAGGATTTTTTACCTGCTGCAGGACTTCAAGTTGCAACTCCGGGTCGATATTCGCCAGAAATACAAACTCGGAATCACGATAGGTTTCAGGAAGAACGGGTTTGAACTGTTCAAAGACATTCAACTGAGTGTCAAGTGTATGTGCTTCATTCAGGTCATACTCATAACGACCTTTCCAGCGAAAGGTCTGCCCCGCACTCTTCTGTAATCCTTCGAGACCGATCCCCCTGCTGCAGAGAAAATCGACATGCTGCTGCGGAAAGTCTTCACCAACAACAGCCACGAGATTAACGTCGGTAAAAAAACTGGCGGAGGTTGAAAAATAGCAGGCCGAACCACCCAAAACGTCCTCCGCCTCGCCAAAAGGGGTAGAGATGGAATCAAAGGCAACGCTGCCAACAACCAGAATACTCATGAAATTACTCCGTGAATTCGTTCAAAAAAAGAGGTCAAAGATACTTACCTAATAAAAGCCCAAGATCACTACGGGTCTGATCCGGGATAAGAGCAGGAGCAGTCATGACAGCAAACTTGAGAGCTTCATCACAGTTACAGTCTGCACTCTGTTCTCCAGCCACAATTCCTTTGACAGTCTCTTTAATGATCCGACGGGCGGTAGCAACGTTTTTCTGAATCACAGCAATGACTGCCTCCACCGACACATCATCATGCCCATCGTGCCAGCAATCATAATCGGTGGCCAACGCGACAGTGGCATAACAGATTTCCGCTTCGCGGGCCAGACGAGCCTCGGGTATATTGGTCATGCCGATAATGTCGACCCCCCAGCTGCGATAGATATTAGATTCAGCACGGGTTGAAAAGTTGGGACCTTCGATACAGACATAGGTCCCTCCCTTGTGGACGGTCGCCCCGGCCACTTCGGCTGCAGCATGGAGCCTTTGTGCCATCCCCGGACAGACTGGGTCGGCAAACTGGACATGACCGACAACACCATTGCCAAAGAAGGTTGAAGCACGCTTTCCCTGGGTGCGATCAAAAAATTGATCCGGAATCACAATATGACCGGGAACAATCTCTTCTTTCATGCTGCCAACCGCCGAAACAGAAATGATTCGCTCTACACCCAGAGTTTTCATCCCGTAGATATTGGCCCGGTAATTGACTTCAGATGGCAGTAAACGATGGCCACGACCATGACGTGGCAGGAAGACCATCCTGACACCCTCCAGGACACCGGTAATATAGGCATCCGAGGGAGATCCGAATGGTGTTTCTATAACTTTTTCCTCAACATTGGTCAGTCCTTCGATTTCATAAAGACCACTGCCGCCGATAACTCCGATAACAGGTTGTGACATGCTGTTCCTCCAATAAATCCAGTATCATATTTCACCACAGATATCACTGGATACGCGGAGAGATACTGACTGTTTTTTATCATTGATAAATTAATCTGATTCCAGCTTGCCCTTTAATTGGCCGCAAGCAGCAGAGATATCCTGTCCTTTACTGGCCCGTCGAATCGCGACAATCTGCCGATCCAGAAGGTAGCGCTGGAACTCTTCGATCACTTCGCTTGACGGTTGGTTAAATTCCGATCCGACATGCTCGTTATAGGGAATCAGATTTACCTTGGCACGGATACCGTGAAGCAACTTGACCAGACGTTTGGCATCAGTACGGGAATCGTTCACCCCACCGATCAGAATGTACTCAAAGGTTATCCGTTGACGGGGCTCCAAAGGTAAATTCCGGCACGCTTCCATTAATTCAGCCAGGGGATATTTCCTGTTAATCGGCATCAACTGGTCGCGAAGCTGGTCAGTCGTGGCATTGAGTGAGACCGCCAGACCAACCTTGATCCTCTTGGCCAGTTCATGCATTTCCGGCACCAGGCCGGAAGTCGACAAGGTGACCCGTCGCGCACCATAACCACAACCATCATCCAGATAAAGTATCTCCAGCGCCTTAACCACATTATCCAGGTTATGGAGAGGTTCCCCCATCCCCATCAGGACAATATTATGAATCGGACCGTCTTTGCGCGCAGCACAGACCTGATTGATAATTTCGGCTGGCTCCAGGTTGCGTATCAGACCAAAGGTTCCGGTCAAACAGAAACTGCATTGCATCGCACAACCGACCTGAGTCGAAATACAGAGCGTGTCTTTGCCCCCCTCCATCGGAATGCGGACCGTTTCAACACTTTCGTTATCGATCAGTCGGAACAGATATTTTCTGGTTCCATCGCTGGAGGTTTCGATCACCTCAGGCGTCCAGTCTGAGATAGAGAAACGTCGCTTCAGGTCTTCGCGCAACGCCTTGGACAGGTCAGTCATCTCATCAAAGGAAGTGACGTCACGCGAGTAGATCCATTTAATGATTTGTTTGGCCCGAAACTTCTCTTTTCCAAGCCCCGTGAGCTGTTCGGTAAGCTCAGGAAGACTCAGATTCTTTATATCGGCCAGTTGCTTGTCACTCATACAATCTTCTTTTGAATTTATTAACGTTCGAACAGTAGAAGTTAACGTAACAGGGTTGAGAATTCAAGCTTATATGGGATCAGGACAAAATATCCTGTTTGCCGATCTTCAGGATCTTTCTGCGCAGCACCAGTCAGAAAGCTGCCAGGCAACTCAACATCAAGATCGGAACATCGCCAAAGAGAAGAGCGCCCTCCAGAAAGAGACAGAAGCTTGATTTCAGCACAGGAAGTAACATCTGCAAGACGCACATGTGAATCGTCGAATTTGTTTTGGGCGCATCACGGCTCCATCAGCAGAAGAGGTTCACCTTGATAAAAACTCTGTATTGTCTGTGAATTTTTCTGGGGGAGGGAGTAACTACAGCTTCATTGAATCAATGAAAAATGACAAGACTGTTTCCAGCCCTTTTGGCTCGATACATGGCATCATCGGCCTGTTTAAGGATCTGCTCCTGCGTTCCCTGATTGACAAACAAGGTAACGCCAATACTCGAGGTACATTGGTGCTCGATGGTGCTCTGTTTTTTTCCATCGTGAGTGATGGTCAGAAAACATGGTTCTGCTATGGCGAGACGAATCTTCTCGGCAATCTGCTTAATCTGTGTCATGGCTTTTGAATTGTCTACATTCAATTCGTTCACCAATATGACAAACTCGTCGCCACCGAACCGTGCTACGGTGTCCATTTCACGCACACTCTTTTTCAGTCGGTGCGCCATTTCAATTAACATTAAATCTCCAACAGCATGACCATAGTTATCATTCAGCAGTTTAAAATTATCCAGATCCAGAAACAGAATTGCACTGTGGGAACCGCTACGCGTATTAGCTGCTATGGCAAGACCCATATGATCCAATAACAGACGACGGTTGGGCAGATTTGTCAGGTGGTCATGGAATGCCAGTTGTCGGACTCGATCTTCCATCAATTTACGCTCGGTGATATTCCTGCTTATTCGATGATAGCCAATAATCTTACCCTGCTCATCCCGTTCGGGTGTCGAGAGAATTTCAACCCATATCAGACTACCATCTTTACAGCGTTGCTGAACCTCGACGCCTGGGGACTCCAGGTTGGACTCAGTGCTCGTGGAGATCGTTGGCGAGCAGGGTGCAATTTTGTCATCAATTAAAAATTCTGCCAGCGGCCGTCCAGCAACCTCGTCGAGACGGTAACCGGTAGCGCGGGTAAAGGCAGGGTTAATCGAAACAATTTTGGTATCGAGGTCTGTAACTAGAGTCGCTTCATTACTGGCATCGAAGACAGTGGCGTTGATGCGCTGGAGTCGCTGGTTTTCGATCCGCTGAACGTATAGCTGCTGCTGGCGACGGTAAAACACCGCGGCGAGTAGAACGACCGCCATTATCGATGGAATAACGATCGCCAGAAGAGTATTCCCCTCTTCATGCCAGTACCTTAAGGCATAATCGCGGTTGAGGTGTGTAATAATAACGATCGGATACAGCCGTGAAGCTCTGAAAGCGGTCAAGACGTGGCGGTCACCACCCAGAGTCTGTTCAAATTCACCGGTTTCAACTTCATCCAGTCGCAGCTCGCGGGTGATATATTCGCGCAGAGTACCCTGCGGTTCTTCCTGATCGGTACTCATAAGCAGTCTGCCATCATAGCGTACCACTTCGACCGTTCCTTCCGTGACCTCAATCGTTTGCAGCATGTGGTTTATGAAATAGTCAGGATTCAGAGCAAAGAGCACAGTCAGGTTCTGTTTCTCGCTCTTCAGTGGGTGAACAACGGGAATGAAACTCGTGAGGTTGTCAGTCCCTTCACCAGGACGCCCGTCGGCAAAATCACGGCCGGACCAGGGTAGTCCGATACGTAGCATGTTCGGTCCCCTTGCTGCGGTCGGTAGAAAACTCTCCAGTGGCACAATCATGCCAAGGTTGTCCGGGTTTGAACTGGCAATGATCCGGCCACGATCGTTCAGCAGCGATAGCGAACGCAGAAAAGGTGCATGGCGTAAAGTCGATGACAAGAACCCTGTCACATGGTCAACATCCGCCAGATGATCTTCTTGATCCAAGAGGTTCGCGCCAACGAGGTCAGTGACAAGGAGGTTTTGGGTTATGAAATCTTCGAAGCTACGCGAATGCATCGCAGAGACTTCGAGACCGTTGAGAATGGCATCACTACGCAACAGCCACAAGGTATAGCTGGTCAGGATGAGCGTACCAGTGACAAAAAGTAACAGGGCGGCAAGAAAATACCTGCGCAGAAGCCTTGAGCGTGCGGTCATGGTGTGACAATGGGATGCAGTCCGTAACGTTTTGCTGCTGTCATGAGACGACCATCGCTCTTGATGTCACTGACAAAGAGTTCGATGCGGTTATACCAGATGTCGTCTCCGGGCTTCATGGCATAAGCGTATGGAGTCACGTGATAGATGCCGGGTGGAGATACGAGCCGTGCCCAGTCGGCGTTGGCGAGAAAGCGCTGGCTGTATGGAAAATCTGTCATGAAAACATCGGCTCGCCCCGATTGAACTTCCTGCTCGCGAGCAAAGGGGGTGTCGAGAACGACCAATTGCGCAGCTTTGAGCTTTTCCTTCATCACCGGTTCGTGCAGGGTGCCCCTGGCGACCGCCACAACAGAACCGGGGTTGTCGATGTCTTCCCATTGCTTGATTCGCCGGTTGGTCCTGGTGGTTATTGCGTAGATGTCGCTGGCGAGATGACTGTCAGTAAAGCGAAGTTTTTCTCCACGCGATGCGGTGATGCCAATAGCAAACATGGCAATGTCACAGTGGTCTCCAGTGACATCATCGATCAAGGTGGCAAAAGAACTGTCAACAAACTCCACTGCGACGCCCAGGTCACTGGCCAGTTCTTGCGCCATGTCGATATCGATTCCGGAAAGTTTTTGCGTTTTTGGATTACGGAAGGTGATCCCGTAATAGTCTGGCCAGATACAGACACGCACTAGATTTTCATTCTGGACACGCTCGAGTCGATTCGTCGCTGTGCCTGATGCTTCACTGAGGAATGGGAAGCCCATGATGATGAGCAAAACGGTGAGAAACAGAAATTTATGCATCCGACTCTTCTTTCAAAACATTTCATGAATTAAAGCGAAACGAGTTTTTGAACAGAGATATATGATGTGTATAGTTTTTAGTTCACGCCTTTGAAACTGTTACATGAATTTATATTGATGGTCCTGATTCAGCTAGCAGATATATAAATATGATCAAACATCAATCATTGGAAGATGTCAATAATTAGTTTGGTGAGCTGGCATCATTCTCTTGGGTGAAAGAAAGGCACGTCCTCCACATGTAAGCACATATACTTTTTTCTTGACGGGATGATCCGGGATATGACCTGAAACATTTGCATTTTACAAACTTGTCAATGGCTCCTTGGCACAAACAAAAGCAGGCCGGAAAATCCGGCCTGCTTTTGTTTGGATTTAACGAAAGAGTCAATTTTAAATCAACAGTTCCAGCCCGTTGAAGAAATAACCAAGCTCAAAAGCTGCAGTTTCCGGGGCGTCAGAACCGTGAGTAGCGTTCTCACCGATTGACGCGCCGAATTCCTTACGCAGGGTACCTTCCGTCGCCTCGGCTGGATTAGTTGCACCCATCAGATCACGCCATTTGAGGATGGCGTCTTCTGCTTCAAGAGCCATAACGATGCAAGGGCCACTACTCATGAAATCGGTCAGTTCACCGAAAAACGGCCGCTCGCTGTGCACGGCATAGAAACCTTCTGCTTCGACCTTGCTCAGGTAGAGTTTTTTCAGCCCGACGACCTTAAAACCCTCAGCATAGATACGAGCGAGGATTTTACCAGCGTAACCGGCAGCGAACGCGTCGGGTTTAATGATTGCGAATGTTTGTTCCAAAGCCATTTTTTTCTCCTTTATATACAAGTTGTGTTGATTTTTCGAGTTAAAGCAAGGCGTTTTATCACCCCATCCCGAACTCTGTCAATTCATAAATCAGTGCTGCAAGTACTCTTTCAAAGCAGGGAGGACTTTACGCAGAGCGTTGCCGCGATGACTGATCCGGTTCTTTATATCGATAGAGAGTTCCGAGGTTGTCTTCCCGTATTCAGGAACCAGGAAATAGGGATCATAACCGAACCCCCCTTCCCCGCGTGGTTCACGTAATATAATCCCGGAGATCTGTCCGTCAAAAGTACGACATTGACCACCAGGTTCCGCCAATGCCATGACACAGTGAAACGCTGCCTGTCGCTTATCGTCAGAGACTGCCGACAGCTCCTGCATCAGTTTCTGGTTGTTTGCCTCGTCATTACCATCTTCCCCTGCATAGCGGGCCGATATCACTCCGGGCGCTCCGCCAAGAGCATCGACCACCAAACCGCTGTCGTCGGCCAGGGTCAAGCAACCGGTCGCTTCCGCCATCACCATTGCCTTTTTTCGTGCATTGGCCTCAAACGTATCGCCATCCTCCACGACCTCAGGAAGTTCAGGATAAGCGTCCAGGCCAACAACGTCAAAAAGACTGTCATCCAGGAGACGATGGATTTCTCTCAATTTCCCCGGGTTTCCGGTCGCAACGAGCAATTTCATTACAGCTCCAGGGCCTCTTTTTGCAGTGCAGACAACTGAGCACAGCCGAGCAGAGCCTGATCACGCAACGCGTCGAGCTGCTCAAGGCTGAACGGTTCCTCTTCGGCCGTTCCCTGAACTTCTACGAATTGCCCGCTTCCGGTAATGACAAAATTCATGTCGACCTCTGCCCGATAATCTTCGTCATAGTTCAGATCGAGTAACGGCTGCCCAGCGACGATTCCGACGCTGATGGCCGCGACACTGTCCTTCAGGGGCATTCTTGTCAAAGACCCTGAAACGACCAGACCAGACAGGGCATCATGCAGGGCGACATAGGCTCCGGTAATCGACGCAGTTCGGGTTCCCCCATCGGCTTGCAAAACATCGCAGTCGATCTGAATTGAACGCTCGCCTAGAGCGTCAAGGTCTGTTACCGCGCGCAGAGAACGACCGATCAAGCGTTGAATTTCCTGAGTTCTGCCGGAAATCTTGCCTTTTGCGGCCTCACGAAACGACCGGGTATGGGTCGCTCTGGGCAACATGCTGTATTCGGCGGTAACCCATCCTCTTCCCTGACCACGCATGAAAGGCGGAACACGTTCCTCGACTGAAGCATTACAGAGCACCTTGGTCTCACCGCAGCTGACCAGAACCGAACCTTCCGCATAGCGGGTAAAATTTCTTTGAAAACTGATCGGACGCAGCTGGTTTTGCTGACGGCCATCGCTACGAACCGCACTTTCGTTTGACATCTAATGTATCTCCTCTGTCTTCTGAATAAATGCCAGGACCCCTTGATACAGCGCCTGGGCCAGAAGATCTTGTTGTTCGGAATCCCTCAATCGTTTCAGGTCTTGCGGATTACTGAGATAGCCGGCCTCAATCTGCACGGTCGGCAGGTCACCACTGCCCAATGATAATTGTGAAGTCGGGTATATACCAACAACCGGGATTTCAGCTTCAATTAACGCCAGTGAGAGTTGTTTTGCCAATTGCAGACTCTCACTCTCTTCCGTCTTCTGCGCAGGCGAGACTGCCTCTTCCGGACGAACCAGCAAGGTCACCCCTTGTGCCGTTTCACTGAAAGATGCCTGCGCATGCAACAACAACCAGACATCGACATCCTCTTTGGCCGCTGGCGCAATTCGCTGTTGTGGTGTCAACCCATAATCGTCATCTCGACTCAGATAAACGGGAACACCAAGTTTCATTTTCAGAAGTTTGCTCAAACGACGGGCTAACTGAAGATTAATCTCTTTCTCTCGAAGACCATCAGGACCAATCACGCCGTTGTCCAGACCACCATGCCCAGGGTCAATAGCAACAGCATTGAGTTTCGGTCCGGAAATTCTCTGTTTCTTGCGTAGCAGAAATGAGAACAGTCGATCCAGTGTACTTTCACCAGCAATTTTCTCAGTTGGGCGAGGATCCAGATTTCGATAGTAAACCGGCTGGTCTATCAACATCGGCAGTTGGTTAACCAGAAAATCCTCAGCAACCCGAAGTCGACCATCGATAAAGCGCGGCTTGTTCTTTGACGGATAGTAATTATCCTGCAGCTTGAGAAAAGAACTTCCTGGCGTTATTTCGGCCCAGCCCCGATTGGTTTTGATCCGATAAATATGTTTGATTGAATTCCAGTGACCACGCAGAGAAACAGCATCAAGTGCATCATCCACAGCGACGTACGGGACACCCTCAAAAAAATAGACATCTGTCAGACGGACGGGCTCCTGTCCTTTCGGTGCCAGTTCAATGGCTGCGAAGGTTGAAGAACACATAAGAGCTGAAATCAGCAACAGCAGGAAGGTCAAACGCATAGAAACTCCGATGAAGGAACCGGGAGTTTATACCGTAGATATTTGGCCCCTGTCAATGGATTGGAGGAGTCAGGAAAGTTCAGCAACCAGAGGCTCCCCAAGGGTCGGTTTCAATCCGACTATATCAAGAAACCTGCTGGTAAGAAGCTGTTCCAACTCAACCTGCGCGGACTTGGCGGAAGACATCGGGCGAATCTGTCCACCAGCCGTCATCCCATGTCCACCGGAAGTTCCCATATCGTGAAATATTTTCTGAACAACCTGACCGAGCCTGATCTCGGGATCAAGAGTCCTGAGGGAGACAACTTCCGCTCCGTCATACCAGCCCAGTCCCATAACGTGCATGACACCTTCATGGCGGAGCATAAAATCTGCGAGTTCTGCAACGATATCGGGGTTATCAATTTCAAAAAGATTAAAAACCAGGACATAATCATAAATACGGGCATTTTTCATGGCCCGATTGAAAGTTGTAAAATAATTCCCCGGCACTGGGGGATGAGTAATGCGAAACAGTATGCGGTTGTTCGAAATTGGCAGCAATTTAAGATAGGCTTCACGATCAGCCTTTGACCACTCACGTCCCAAATCCTGCGTTTCGGACTTGATCGCATAATAAAGACTGGTCGCCAGGCGGGTATTGAGCCTGATATTCTGACTGCAGAGATATTCATACAGAATCGTTGCGGCCGCACCGTATTCTTCGCGGACATCAACCCAGATAACCTGTTGCAGTTCGGCACGGGGGGCGTGGTGATCGATAACAAGATGTACCGGCTTCCCCACAGGATAAGAATTATTTCCGGTCCCTGGCTGCGTATCGACCATACAGACGATATCGAACTGCTCGAGATCAAGCGTGGATATCGGTTTAAGATCAATCTCCAGCTCTTCTACCATAAGCCGGTTTTCGCTCCGGCCTATAATGCCACCAAAGGTGACCACTGCATCCTGTCCGGTTTGAACCAGCAGCAGATGTCTCAGAGCAACTGCGGCGGCAATTGCGTCCGGATCGGGGTTATCATGAGTCACAATCAGGATCCGACCACGACCGCGCATCCACTCAATCATTGCCGCAGCACGATCACGACTCACAGACAGACCATTACATCCCGGTATCGCCTTATCCTTCTCATTCACCATTAAAAACCTCTCCTGCTGCATTCAATGCCATAGCCACAGCTTCAGTGGGGGTAGCTGCCGGCCTACAACCTGCAAGTTCGTCCCAACTATCCAGAGTACAAACTGTCTTGCCGAGCTTTAGTGCAATAGCCATTTCTGAAAGGGTACCATACTCTCCCTCAACTGCGATTAAAGCATTTGAGGTCTGGGCGATGATAATGTTTCTGGCGTGCCCCATGTCGGTCACAACCGGAATCGAGACAAAGGGGTTCGCACCCAGCGCCGAATCCCCGGGAAGGATGCCGAGCACTTGTCCACCTGCTTCGACGCAACCGCGCGAAGCGGCCTCCATGACACCCCCCAATCCACCACAGACCAGGACAGCACCAGCCTCGGCAATCAATCTCCCGACGGTAGTGGCGGCGTCCAGACCCTTTGGTGATGCATTTGACGCCCCGATAACACCAATCAATAAAGGCTTGTCCATAATCACCCCTATAAGCGAGTACCTAAACGTTTCAACAACAAACTATTCGACACAACCGAGACACTTGAGAAGGCCATGGCAAGACCGGCATATTCCGGTTTCAGATAGAGTCCCCAGACCGGATAGAAAAGACCTGCAGCTAATGGAATCCCGAGGATATTATAGAAAAATGCCCAGAACAGATTCTGCTTGATCTTGCTTAAAGTTAATCGGCCCAGCCGGATCCCCCTCTCAATATCTAGCATATCGCCACCGACCAGAATCAGATCACCGGTCTCTTTGGCAACGTCCGTTCCGCTACCGATTGCTATCCCGATGTCAGCCTGTGCAAGGGCAGGAGCATCATTTATTCCATCTCCGACCATCCCAACCCGCAGGCCATGCTGTTGATATTTCTTGACCGTCTCCAGCTTATCCGCAGGCAGAACTTCAGCTTCAACGTCATCAATGCCAACACTCTCTGCTACAGCATTGGCCGCAGCCCGAAGATCTCCGGTCAGAAGGACTGTCTGCAAACCAAGTCTCTTTAAACCGGCAACAGCCTGCGCGGCATTTTCTTTCAGACTGTCAGAGAGGGCCAACAGACCCATCAGTCGACCACCCCGTGCAACAGAGACCAGGGTTTTTCCCCGTTCAACCAACCTGTCGGAAACATCCGTCAGTTCGCCGATATCGACACCGCGTTGCTCAAGCAAAGAAAGGTTGCCACAGAGGACTTCCACGCCTGCCAGTTTTGCCGTCATACCGAGGCCACCCTGCTCTTCGATATGGTCAATTTTGGGTCGCGGAAGGCTTCTCTCTTCGGCAGCAGCAACGACACTCCGCGCCAGAGGGTGAGCGCTTCCCGCTTCAACAGCCGCAGCGAGCGATAATAGTTCTACCTCGGAAACACCGCCGACAGGGACGATATCAGTCACCTGAAATTTTCCGGTGGTCAGAGTCCCGGTCTTGTCGATCAAAATGACTTGAAGGCGCGATATCTGCTCGAGAACCGAGGCACGCTTAAACAAAATCCCCCGCTCCAGGCCAACGGAGCTGCCGACCATAATCGCTGTCGGGGTTGCCAACCCCAACGCACATGGACAAGCGATGACAAGGACCGCAATCGCCATCTGAAACGCAAACAGGAACCCGGCTGAGGCCGCCAGATACCAAACAAGAAAGGTCAGAAGCGAGATTGCCACCACAACCGGCACAAAAACATTGGAGACGCTGTCTGCCAGCCTCTGAATAGGAGCCTTATCGCCCTGTGCTTCTTCCACCAGGCGAACTATTTGAGCAAGAACCGTCTGTTCTCCAATACGAACAGCGCTGATGGTCAACTGACCGGAGAGGTTGATAGTTGCTCCTAAGACCGAGTCGCCAACCTCTTTATTGACCGGTAGCGACTCACCCGTCATCATCGACTCGTCAACTGACGAGCGACCCGAGATAATTTCACCGTCGATCGGAATTTTCTCGCCTGGGCGAACCAGAACCTGGTCGCCAGGACGAACGCTACCGACAGAGACTTGAATCTCTTTCCCCTCCCGCAACAAAACTGCCTGGTTCGCCTGTAACTTCAACAGTGACTTAAGCGCTGCCCCCGCCCTCCCCTTGGCTCTGGCTTCCAGCCATTTGCCGAAGCGGATGAACATGATGAGCATGGCCCCGGTCTCGAAAAAAACTGTCTGTTCCGAGCCTAATATCCCGATCGCGGCCAACATCGAATAACCGTATGCGGCACTGATACCAAGTGCCACCAGCAGATCCATATTTGCTGAGCGGTTCTTCAGAGATTTCCAGCCGCCCCGATAAAAGGTCAACCCGGCGCTGAACTGAACAAGAGTGGCCAGAAGCGCATTGACCAGCAATGTCGCTTCACCAAAAAGAGGCCAGTACATAAGAAGCATGATCGGTACGGCACCAAGAGCCGACAGACCGACCCAGACCAGGGCGCGCCTGGCCTCATCATCAGTGTCACGCTGACCGAGTATCGCGCGAAACCCGGCAGACTCAATTTCAGAAACAATCGCTTCAACCGAGATGTGCTGCGGATCAAAATCGACCTCGGCAAAATCATTAACAAGATTAACGGAAACTCGTTCTATACCAGCCAGGGATGAAAGTTTTTTTTCTATGCTTGCCGCACAGTTGGCGCAGCTCATCCCTTCGATTCCAAGCCTAATCGATTCAAAGGGAGTTTCAAGCTCACCGCTGTAACCCAGATCTTTCAGCTTTTCTTGAATCTGATCTGTCCGATGCCCAGTGCTGTCGTGGACCACAGTCAGTATCTCAGTGGCAAAATTGACACGCGCCTCAATGACCCAGTCGAGACGATCAAGGCCTTTTTCAATCACAGCTGCGCAGTTAGCACAGGTCATACCCTTGAGTTGAAAGCGGGAGGATTCCATCGGTCCATTCGAATCCTGATTGTCTGATGTCTTGATATCATCCGACTGAGTAGAAGATGAACCGACCCCAAAACTGCCGCCACGTAGCGCAGCACAGATCAAAGTATATCTACATAAATTCGATTCATAACTGACGGTGGCTGCGGCGT
>DATFMC010000047.1:0-34046 GCA_035267105.1 Geopsychrobacteraceae bacterium | reverse complement strand
CTGACCGGTTTATCTCTTCAGTCATCTCCCCGGAGTAGACCAGCAGACTGATGATCCGATTCGCATCACGCTGCATAACTGACATCAGGAGTTCGGCCAGCTGTTGTTTCAGGTCTTCATCCAGACGACCAACCATGCCGTAATCGAGAAAGCAAATCCTCTCGTTTTTCAACACCAGAATGTTGCCAGGATGTGGATCGCCATGAAATAAGCCGCTCACCAGCACCTGCTCCAGAAGTATCGTGGCACAATTCTCGGCGATTTTTTTTCGATCCTGACCCTGTTTTTCAAGTTGTGAAAAGTCAGTGATCTTAGTGCCTTTGACATATTCAAGGGTAAGGACTGTCTCAGCGGTTTGCTCCCAGTGAACTTCAGGAGTATAGGCGATTTCTGACTCCTGAATATGAGCTGAAAATCGATCGGTGGTATGTCCTTCACGGGTAAAGTCGATTTCACGAAAGATGTTGCGTCGGAATTCACGAACGACCCCGGAAGGATCGTAGATGACAGAAGAAGAGAGATGATTCTCGACCAGATAGGCGAGCCCGGCCAGAATATCGAGATCCGTTTCCAGAATCTCCATAATCCCCGGGCGTCTGACCTTAACGACAACCTCTTCACCTGTATGCAAACGGGCTCCGTGCACCTGGGCAATCGACCCGGCTGCAATCGGCTCAGAGTTTAATGTGGCAAAAACCTCCTCGATCGTTTTTCCTAGCCCTTTTTCGATGTGTGGTCGGATTTCGGAGAAGGGGACTGAGGGAACCTTATCCTGGAGTTTACGGAACTCCTCGGCATATTCTATCGGGATCAAGTCTGGCCGGGTTGACAGGATTTGTCCCAGCTTGACAAAGGTCGGCCCCAGTTCCTCCATCGCCAGACGCAGACGCTCGGGCTGCGATAGCCGCTCTATATCTTTCGACATGGCGCCAAAGGTGACAATCCGCTTGCCAAGCTCCAGATAGTAGTTGATGTTCAACTGCTCAATGACATTGCCGAAGCCGTATTTGATCAGGACACCGAGAACCTGGCGATAGCGCTTGAGAGAGCGGATATTCCTATTAATCTGCGTGAAGGGCATCATGGAATGGTGAGGCTCAGCTATTTCTCAAGGGATTTCATTTGTTTCTCAAGCTGCGCGACTTTCTTTTTCACTTTTTCAAACTCAGCCTCAGGGACCATCCCCATCCGCTGGCAGGCTTTGGCCACTTCTTCCCGGGCCAATTCTTCAAGACGTGTCTGGTTCTCTTTGGCGACCTCTTCCATCTTACTGAGGAGCTTCTTCCCTTCTTCTTCAGTCAGGTCGAGACGTTCTTTCAAATCCTTCAGCAGCTCTTCTCCCTTTTTTGAAGTCAGGGAAAGGGCGCCGATACTGGTCAGAACTGTTTTTTCGACAAATTCGAGCATAGTGAATCCTCCTTGGTTAGATGATAATCCAAACACTGATCATAACCTGTCAGAATTATAGCATAAGTAGAACTTCGTAAAAAATGTCCCCCGACTTAATTTGCAAAGATCTTCAGTGTCGTGCCTGTTGTTGAGGGCGGGGCGCGTAACGTTCTTTCTCTGAGTAGATGCAGCCACAATATTGCTGGCGATAGAGTTCCATCTCTTTTGAGAGGCGGATTCCTTCCTGCCAGCCGCTGCGATAATCTTCATAGTGGAAAATAAGATTGTATTCTTCTGCCAGGTCTCGACCAAAGGCGACAATCGCATCATGCTTTTGATAGCGAGAATAGAGAAGGGTTGTAGAGAATGCTTCAAAGCCCGCTACCGCTGCTTCTCTGGCTGTTTCGATCAGCCTGGAGCGGTAACAGTAACTGCACCGCTGCGAAGGGTCTGCAGCAACCTCGCCCAGAAATACTTCCAGCAGGTATTCATCCCGGACGGTTAATGGCAGCTCGACCCGGTCTGCATACTCTCTGGTTGTGTCCAGACGGCGTTTGAATTCCTGGTAGGGGTGAATGTTGTGGTTGAAGAAAAATCCAGTGACCTCGTGATTTTGTTCACGAAGAATTTTAACGGGATAGATCGCACAGTTACCGCAACAGACATGCAGCAGAATTTTCATGATGTTACCCTATGGACGGAGTGAGACTCTTCTTCTTCCAAAAAAAAACAGGGCTAAGCATCGCCTAAAGGGCGAGGCTATGTCAATGGATGGTCCAACCATTTCCAGGGCGGCAGGCCCAGTTCCTGCCAGAGCTTTTTCGCCAGTCTTTGGGCCGCCTGAGGACTTTCCACGCGAGTGTGGGCCTGTCGGCTCAGCTCCTGTCGTAGCCGACCAAGGTCATGGCGATATGCAGACAGGATCTCATTCAGCTGCTGCTGGTCTGTCGGCAGTTCGACATCGGTACGACCCTGATCGGAGCACAGAATCAGCGCCTCCATCGTTGCATTGCCGTGGATCGAAAATCGTTTTTGTGTGACATCCATTAGCTCGAACTCTCCGAGTAACTCGCTGACAATATTCAACGGTGGTTGAAAACGGTAGTTTGCTAATTGTGGCGCATCCAGCTGGTAGAGATACTGTTCGGGAAAGTCCGGAAGACCGAACCCATCCAGATGATGTTTGATCTCATCTTTTACATTGCGCGGAGAAGCTTTGTCCGCCACGTGTGTCGTCCCGGGGAGTGCGGGTAGCGGTGGACAGGAGGTTATGATCGACACTGAACTTCCGAGCAGGGATGCCAGGAACTGATCCAGCTCGTCCACAGAATCCAACTTTACTTTCCCGTCCTTATCAGGAAGCCCCAATTCGTAGAGAATGTTTTCTTCGGGGACCGGCCAGGCGAGTTTGATACCCTCCTGTTTCAATTCCTGGATGGTGGTTGGTGTTTGGTTGCCACCGAGTAGTGTCCACAGGTTTTGACCGAGAGAACTGCGGCTGTACGCGAGCAATCCCGCCCCTGTCGATGTTGTCGCTTCGGAGCAGGGCTGAAAACGATCCGAGTGCAGAAGGGAGTATTGTTCCGGGGGAAGAAGCAGAGCCAGGGTCAGAAGAGAGCGGTGGCCATCGGGATGATCTGTCCAATCTATCATCCGCTCTTCCGTTCGGCTGGAAATCGTGGTGGCCACGGACACCGGTCTCTGCTTCAGGAGCTGTAGCCGTGTTGTCCCTCTGCCGAGAGAGACTTTCTGCAGGTGGAAAGTTTCGAAAATCAATTCCCACAGGGTCTTGCCGAACGGTTCGGACAGCCATGAAAGTGGAACTTCCAGTTGCAGATCGGTCTCCAAAGGGCACAACCCGAGCAGATGAACTGTTTCAAGGACCCAGCTGGGAGTATTGTTTGCAAAGCTGAACCGACGGGTCGGCCATGAGGTACGAAGGAGTGCATCGTAGCGATGACGTTCATCTCGAGGAATTTTTCTTCTGTTGACAAGTTTGGCTCGAACCTTTTTCGCCGGGAGCGGAGGGGCTGTAAATGTGAACATGTTGCCGAGATACTGCTCTGCGACCGGGAGATTGTTCACATGGCGCAACAGGGCCGAAGCTGCGAGAAAAGCTGCTGAGTCGGAAAGTTCATGAAGGGGTATCTGCCCTAATTGGGGTCTGTCTGGGTTGATCTGCAGAACCGGCTCTGAAGAGTCGGATGTCGTTGGCGGTTTGCAACTCTCTTCGGCGGGATCAAGGAGCAGGTTTATTGCTTGAATAGCACGCTCTTGTGGCTCTGCCCAGCGTATTTGTCGCAGTCTGATTTGCAGGTGGTGATAGCAGACCGCGCTGTCAAGCGGTAGCCCGGTCTCCTGTTTTGTCTGCTGAAAGGCCAGAGGCTGATGCAGCTCAGGAGGAAGTGATGGCAACGCCAGTTCGATCGCCCGTTCAAGTTTTTCAGGAAGAATCGAGTCTGGCAGGCAGTCATGCCAGAGCAGGGCCAACAGGCGCAGCAGGGTCAAGCGGTTTAGTTGCTCTGCTTGCCGGTCGGCTCTGGTCGATTCATGTAATCCTCCCTCCGCTCTGGCTTCCCGAAAGGAGGTGATCAGCGGACCGATTGCTGAATCGAGAGTCTCCTGAAACAGATTGTGTAAGTAACTGGGAGATAATTCAGCGGGTGGAACCATCCCGAGAACGGAAAGGAGCTTAAGTTGCTCCATGACATCCAGCAGGAGCGTACGGAAGTTTTCCGGGTCATCGCTGGCGACAACTGGAATTCGTTTTTCTTCGTGGGCAGTCGTTCCTGTGACTCTCCAGATACGAATCTGGACACTTTCCCAGGTGACAAAGTGTTGAAGGCCGAGCGCCTCTGCCGTTGCGCAACCGATCGCCATCTGTTGAGGCAGGTCGTTGTCGGGGAGCAGGATAACACCAGCAGCCATCAAACTCTTGCGATTGATCCAGAAAACGAGGGGGGGCTGGAAAGATCCAATCCTGGTATTGAGACGAGGGAACAGGTCAACTCGGCGAAACGGTGTACGGCCGTGTTCAATAATCAGCTCAGACCAGGAAAAGAGCTGGCTGGCGAAACGTTTCAGGTCGGATTCATTCATGGCAAGCCCAGGTTGGTCAGGGTTGTTTCAGTTCCAGATCAATAGTCAGTTGACGAAGGGCTTCCAGGCGTTTGTTGGAGACGTCCAGTTCCTGCTGAAGACGTAAATTCTCAGTCTTATAGCGATCGATCTCTTTTTCCAGAGGTTCAAGTTGGTTGACGGACGGCGGTTGGTCGAGCTGCCGACGCAGCTTCGCCAGTTGTTGCTCTTGTCGGGTTATCTGTTCGGCCAAACTCAGGAGGTCGGTTGCCTTCTCTGTCCAGGGGCTGTAAGGGAATTTGTCCTGCAGGCGCAGGAGGAGCTCAGTGTCGCGATTCTGAACCAGCTGGGTGACCCCTTCGGTAAACAGCCGAAGGTCAGCAGAAGGGACTGGTTTAGGTTGTTTTTCTCCGTTAAGACTGGCGAAAATTGGAGTGCAGGCTGTCAGCAGTAAGCAAAGACAGAGCGCATTCAATACTTTCAAGATGATTCCCTTCGTTCAGCCGAACAGGTTACCAGTAGGACCATTATCGGGAACTGTTTTGTGGAAATGCCGATAACACTGATCTGTGGCAATTCTGCCGCGCGGTGTCCGGTTGAGAAAACCACGCTGGATCAGAAAAGGTTCAATGACGTCTTCGATGGTGTCGCGTTCCTCACCGATAGCTGCCGCGAGAGTGTCAAGTCCAACAGGGCCGCCACTGAACTTGTCGATGAGGCTCAACAGCAACAACTGATCCATATAGTCCAGACCTTCGTTGTCCACTTCCAGGCGTCCCAGAGAATGGTCGGCGAGGCTGCTGGTGATGATTCCATCCCCTTCGATCTCGGCGAAGTCGCGAACCCGGCGCAGCAGTCGGTTGGCTATCCTTGGTGTTCCCCGGCTTCTGCGGGCAATCTCTACCGCCCCTCCTGTTTCGATCTCGATTTCGAGAATTGAGGCGCTCCGGTTGACGATCGTGGTTAACTCTTCATGTGAATAAAATTCAAGACGGCTGATGACACCGAAACGATCACGAAGGGGTGAAGAGAGCAAGCCCGCCCGGGTTGTCGCCCCAACCAGGGTGAAACGAGGGATATCCAGTTTGATGGTACGAGCTGAAGGGCCCTGGCCGATCATGATATCGAGTTGATAATCCTCCATCGCCGGGTAGAGAATCTCTTCAACGACGGGGGAGAGGCGATGTATTTCATCGATAAACAGGACGTCCCCTTCTTCCAGATTGGTCAGTACCGCTGCGAGATCCCCCGCTTTTTCAATGACTGGTCCGGAGGTGCTTTTGATGCTGACCCCCATTTCCTGGGCGATAATGTTGGCCAGGGTGGTTTTCCCGAGCCCGGGGGGGCCGAAAAAGAGCACATGGTCGAGTGCTTCCTGCCGCTTGCGCGCTGCATCGATGAAGACTTGAAGGTTCTTTTTAGCCTTCAGTTGACCGACATATTCTTGCAGAGATTGGGGGCGCAAACCCATTTCTGTCGTCAGGTCTTCAGGTTTCAGGTCTGCAGCAATTAAACGTTCGCTCACTCTGACTCCGTGTGGGTCTATTTGACCAGAATCTTCAGCGCACCCTTGAGGATCTCTTCAAGAGTGGTATTCGGTTGGATTTCGATCCCTTTCAGCGCTTTTTTGGCCAGACTTTCCTTGTAGCCGAGATTGACCAGCGCAGAAACCGCATCATTGAGACTGTTGTCACCGATGACCGAAAGGGATTCTTTGTTCAAAGCAGGCAAACCGGTGATCAGGTTGGCCGCCTTGTCCTGTAGTTCCAGGATCAGTCGCTCTGCGCTCTTTTTGCCAATTCCAGGAATTGCTGTCAAGCGCGTGACATCGCCTTCGGCCAGAGCGAGTCCCAGTTCATTGGTGGGAATATGTGAAAGAACCGTAATCGCCAGCTTTGGACCGACCCCGGAAACTGAGATCAACAGAGCAAAAAAACTTTTTTCTGCATCGCTCAAAAACCCGAACAGGTGGAACGCATCTTCCTTGACGTGGGTGTGGACTTTCAGTTGCACCTGCCCTTCTTCGGGGAGGGCATAGAATGTCGACAGGGGAATCTGCAAGCGATAGCCGACGCCGCCAACATCGAGAATGATGTGGTCGGCGCTGCGATAAGCGATCTGTCCAGTGAGCAAGGCTATCATTGGTGTCTCCCACGCGGGCGCTGAGCTGATCGGTCGATTTGCCTTGTCAGCTGATGACTGTGAGCGTGGCAGATAGCGACCGCCAGTGCGTCAGCCGCGTCTTCCTGGGCAATTTCCGGAAGGTTCAGCAGGGTGCGGGTCATCTGCTGAACCTGTTGTTTTGCCGCTCGACCATAGCCGACCACGGCACTTTTGACCTGCAGAGCCGAATACTCCGAGACTGGAAGTTCGGCTTCGATTCCAGCCAGCAGTGCGACCCCGCGGGCGTGTCCGAGTTTGAGAGCCGAGGCCGGATTTTTTGCCATAAAAACTTGCTCAACAGCAACCGCTTCAGGGTGGAATTCAGCGATCAGACGAATGAGTTCCCGATAGATTCTCTGCAACCGCACGGCCAGTTCATCATCGCTTCGGGTGAAGATGGCGCCGTTGTCCAGATGGATCAGCCGGTTGCCCTGCTGCTGGATCAGGCCGTAGCCTGTAACCCGGCTGCCGGGATCAATACCAAGAATTCTCATAGCGGAGAGGCCTCAGATGTCAGCTGTCAGGATTCCGGTTTCCCGAAACCTGCAGCCTGGTGTTGTTCTTAGCCCATGATCCGTTCCATCTCCTCGTCGGAGATGTCGTAATTTGCATAGACGTTCTGCACGTCGTCATTATCTTCGAGGACATCAATCATCTTCATCAGGGAGTCAGCCTGTTTTCCCTCAATCGCAGTCATATTCTGAGGGATCATGGTGATCTCAGCCGACCGGGAGACCAGACCCTGCTCATCCAGATTGTTTTTGACGGTTTCAAACTCAGCGGGATCGGTCAAGACCTCAATAGCGCCATCCTCTTCCTTGACGTCTTCTGCACCTGCCTCCAATGCCGCCTCAAAAATCGCATCGAAGTCATTCTCTTCGTCGAAGGCAATCTGTCCTTTGCGATCGAACATGAATGCGACCGAGCCACTGACTCCAAGGCTGCCACCGTATTTATTAAAAGCATGGCGAACGTCTGCCACGGTCCGGGTCCGGTTATCGGTGAGAAACTCGACGATAACTGCAACACCGCCGGGTCCGTAACCCTCAAAGATGCCTTCTTCGTAGGTGACCCCGTCCAGATCGCCGGTCCCTTTTTTGATGCCTCTCTCGATATTATCTTTGGGCATGTTGGCTTGCTTGGCTTTATCAACCGCCAGTCGCAGGCGCGGATTAGTTTCAAAATCGCCACCACCAATGCGGGCAGCTACCGTGATCTCCTTGATCAGTTTGGTGAAGACTTTGCCTCTCTTGGCATCCTGTGCACCTTTGCGATGCTTGATGTTTGCCCATTTACTATGTCCTGCCATGGTTCCTTGCTCCTTGCCGTTTATTCTAAAAACGCCGGCACATCTGCCGGCGTTTGATTCTGTCCTGTTTACTCCAAATAAGAGTTAGTGGTCCTGTGTAGGGGAGGAGCGATAACCGACAACTTTGAGATGGTCAATGACCTTGACAACCCCGTCGACATCAGTTGCGCTTTTTTTGGCTATTTTGTGCTCTTCTTCACTGTAGACATGGCCATCCAGGGTTACAACACCATCCTTTACTTCGATGTTGAAATAGATGTCCTTGATCCGCTCATCGGCCAGTCGGGATATTTGAACTTTCTTCTGGATAATGAGATCTTTAAGTTTCTTCTTCCCGTCGTCTTTACTCTCAACCAGGTTTTTATCTTTGACCCCATCAACAATCATCTCGACAGCAGTGTCGAACGACAGGCGGATCGTATTGATCATCAGATCATAATTCAGGGGATTTTCCCAGTCACGATCATGGTAGTACTTGATGAATCCAGCGCGTTGCTGGTCGCTTTTGCGTACCATGGAGTGAGCCAGATCGGGATCGATCCACTCACGTTCGGCCCAGCGTTCGACGCGGTCTTCAAAGGGAGCGATAATCCGAACCCGGAACACGCTGTTGATGCCCGGTAGCAGATCCTGTCCGCCGCGACCATAAATAATGACATCCCCCTTTAGTGCCTGCTCCAGAACAATCAGCTGGATACGGTGTACGCCGAGTTCAATTTGCCGGTCGAGTTTTTCAATAAAGGCGGGCGGTTTCTCATCAATCTGGGCCATAACTTCACTTGTAAGGCCATATTGCGGAGCAATTTCCCTGATTCTCTGGCCGTTGATCAGTTCGTAGCCGAGCGCTTCAGCCGCCTGATGTGCGATCGGGATGCCGCCACTGCCCATTTCTCGTGAGATGGTAATAATCGCCATAATGATTCTCTCCGGGGTCGTTGAGTTTAATGCTGTAACAGATTAACACAATTAGCAGAAAAAATGACCTCAGACCGCCAAGGCGGAGTCGAAGCCTGGTTTATGGTCAAAATAATGGAGTGTTTCGATGAACCGTACCGTGCGACTCTTGGAGCGCATCACAACTGTATGGGTTTTCGCACCGTTGGAGAAATAACGTACTCCTCGCACCAGATCGCCATTGGTGACGCCGGTTGCGGCGAAGAAGACCTCGCCGCGCGCTAACTCCTCCGCGTTGTAGATACGTTCGAAATCATCAACCCCCATTTGCCGGGCCCGAGTCCGTTCTGCATCATTTCTGAAATCCAGTTGTCCCTGCATGAACCCGCCCAGACATTTTATTGCTGCGGCGGTCAGGACTCCTTCAGGGGCACCACCTGTGCCAACCATCATGTCGATGCCACTGTCAGAGACTGCGGCCGCGATCCCGGCCGCAACATCCCCGTCAGGGATAAGCAGACAGCGCGCTCCTGCATTACGAATCGTATCGATCAGCCCGATGTGACGCTCTTTGTCCAGAACGACGATGGTCAGATCCCGCGGTTGACAGTTTTTGGCTTTGGCTAGCCGACGAATGTTTTCGTCAGCTGATGCTTCAATGTCGACAACCCCTATACCGTCCGGGCCGGTGACAAGTTTGTGCATATACATATCTGGTGCATGCAGAAAACCGCCTCGTGGCGCCAGAGCGATGGTTGCTATTGCACCATTCGTCCCTTTGGAGCAGATGGTGGTTCCTTCCAGCGGATCAACGGCAATGTCGACTTCGGGTGCCTGACCGTTACCGAGCTTTTCACCGATATAAAGCATCGGCGCTTCATCCATTTCTCCCTCACCGATGACAACCGTACCGCTTATATTCATTTTGTCCAGCGCATGCCGCATTGCTTCAGTGGCTGCGGCATCTGCTGATATCTTGTCGCCTTTGCCAACCCAGCGGCCAGCATCCAGTGCTGCTGCTTCGGTCACACGAGCCAAGTCAAGAGCCAGGTTTCTATCCATGATCATCTGGTTGTATTATCCTTGTTCGGCTTAAATAAGGGATTACTGTAAATAGCAGGCAATAATGGCATGAATTGAAGTCAAGTTCAAGTTGCTGATGGAGGTGTCGCATCCGCTCGGGGACATAAGTTTCTTTGGCCACCTGTAGATTTTTTTCCAGTTTTGGGACTAGTATTTATATAGAGTGTTGAATATAGTGTCGAGTCAAAAAAAAGATAATGGAGATTTTAAATTGCTATTAACAAGGATTTTTGTCCCGATATTATTACTTCTGATGGGCGCGACGCTGACGACCGCATCGGTTCCGCAGAACATTACTGCGGTGCAGGCACGGGAACTGATAGAAGCGCAGAAAGATCTTTATCTTCTCGATGTCCGGACGCTCCAGGAGTATAGCGAAGTCCGATTGGAGGGAGCGACCCTGGTTCCAATTGATCAGTTGCTGCGGCGTATTGCTGAACTGCCGAAAGACAGACCGATCCTGGTTTACTGCGCGGTAGGCTCTCGTAGCAGCCAGGTGGTCAATTATCTGGCAAAGGTTGGCTATGGTCCGGTATATAACCTCAAAGGCGGAATCTGGGCCTGGCAATTACGCAAATATCCGGTTCTCAAGGGAAGTCCATGAGAATGGGCCATCTGAGTGAAGATGTTTGATGTTCTTTCCCGGCCCCGATGCGATCGGCGGCGTTTCGTTGAAACTTGACAGGTCCTGCTTTGAGCCAACAATTCCCGCCAGAACCCCCTGAAGAAAAACCAGAACTGGTTGATGTCCTGCGCGATATGATCGTAGAGCAGAACGGGATCAGTTTTGCTGATTATATGGGGCAGTGCCTTTATCATCCTGAGTATGGCTACTACACCTCATCCCGGACCCGTATCGGCAAAGAGGGCGATTTTTTTACTTCATCCAGCGTGCATTCCCTGTTCGGACGCTTGATCGCCCGACAGCTGGAACAGATGTGGCGGCTGCTCAATCAGTGTGAATTTACCATTGCCGAACAGGGGGCTGGCGAAGGACACTTGTGCGGCGATATTCTGGACGCGATTTCCGAGGAATTTCCTGAATTCTATCAGTGCCTGCACTATCGAATTGTCGAGATTAGTCCAGACCATAAAAAACGTCAGGCCAGGAACCTGGCAGCACATGTGGGTGCCGAACGTGTCGAATGGTGCGAACTCGATGCCCTGCGGGGAATGGAGGGCTGCTTTCTGACCAACGAGCTGGTCGATGCCTTTCCTGTTCACCTGGTGGAAAAGCACGAGGGCAAGCTACAGGAAGTCTTTGTTGTTGAGGGTGAACATGGTTTTGTCGAAGAGCTGCGCCCCCTTGCTAACGAAAAGATCTCTGCTTACCACAATCTGGTTGACATGGAGCCAGCCGAGGGCAATCGCAGTGAAGTCAACCTGGCCGCTCTCGATTGGATGAAGCAGGTTGCCGAAATCCTTGGCCGTGGCTTTGTCATGACTATCGATTACGGATACCCGGCTGAAGAGTTGATGGCTGGCTACCGCAAGACCGGAACCCTGCTTTGCTACCAACGCCACCAGTCGAATGAAAACCCCTACCAGCAGGCAGGCTGTCAGGATATTACCGCGCATATCGATTTTACCGCGCTACAGCGAATCGGCGAACAGAACGGTCTGCAGAATCTGTATTTCGCAGAACAGTATCGATTTTTGATGGGACTCGGTTTTTTCGAGACTGTCGTCGATATGCAGATGCGGGAAACTGACGAACAGAAGGCCCAGGCGTTACGGATGACTCTGAAAAATCTGATCATGCCCGAAGGAGGGATGGGGGAAAGTTTCAAAATCCTGATTCAGGGAAAGGGGATCGGGACGCCTGATCTGCTCTGTTCCAGAAAAATCAGGGAGATCGGTGTCCCGCCAGGAATGTTATAAGCGATGATGATCAACACGCAGGTCCGGAAGGATGATCTTCCGGCCCTTGTCGGCGTCGTTTGATGACGCTATACTTAACAAACCCAAAGGCAAACAAAACTCGAAACGGAGGCTTAATCGCATGAAGGCACAAGTGGAAGAAGTATTAAATCTGGTTCGTCCCGCATTGCAGGCTGATGGCGGTGACGTTGAGCTGGTTGATGTCAGTGATGATGGTGTTGTCAGTGTCAAGCTGACCGGCGCTTGTGGCTCCTGCCCCATGTCGACCATGACTCTGAAAATGGGCATCGAAAAAACTCTGATGGAGAAAATCCCCAGCGTCAAAGAGGTTGTTCAAGTCAGATAAACAGTAAAGGCGGAGGTTGCCATGATTAAGGTCAAGACTTTCGGAGAACCACTTGAAGTGTTCAGGGTCCAGAAAGAGCTGCAAGAGCTCGATACCCGGGTGAACGACTTTATCCGGGAGAACGATGTAACCAGGGTCATTTCCGTCAGCGACAGCACCACCACCGAAGATGGCAAGACCATCGGTCTGATTCGGGTGCTGGTCTACGAATAATTGATAAATCATGTATCTAAAAAAGGGCCGAAAGGCCCTTTTTTATTGAAAAAACGATCCATCTATAATGACCGGCTCTGGTCATTGCTGGCCTTCCTGTTTCTTCTCTGAACCCGTATCCTCCCGAAACAACATCTCTATCCGTTGACCGAATTCCTGTCCAACAAGAATTCTGCCCAGCCTTAAAAATCCCCAGAGGAAGAGTAGCGGAAGCAGCAGGGTATTCAGAACGAAGACAACAATCAGATTGACGAGGTGATTAAACATGTCAAAGGCGATACTCTTGACCGCTTCCAGGCGACTGTTGACTTCGAGCAGGTTCTTTCCCTGCTCGAAGGTCTGTTTAACGGCGGAGGTTGTGCTCGACCACCAGCTTGATTCCTGATCGGAAGACGGCTGCTGGCCCGTTAGCTCTGCCGGGTGGATTTTTTTCAATTTCCCGACGCTTCCTTCAACCTGAGTCGTCGATTCAAGATACCTGCTCTCAAGGACCGATTCGTAAACCTGGTGATTCAGGGCCGCCATGGCTGGAACCGCAACCCTGATCAGGATGGCAAACAGTACCAGCGTCCCGCCGGCACGGCGAAGGTTGACAGGGGCGATTCTGCCGATCCAGAGGTCTGCGATCAACAAGATCAGCCCGAGGGCCAGAACGATGCCGATGCTGAACCATGGCCCAATCTCGATCAGAACCTTCTGGATGCCAAGGGATGTCACGCTGACCAGCATGACCCAGGAAAAACGTTCAATCATATCGTTGATCGGGTCGAGCACCTCACCAAGTGCGATCGATACGCCCACTCCGCCAGGTTCAAGCTTAAGTTCACTTTCTTCAAAGACTGAGATGATGGCGTTGATCGTCCGCGCCAGAACAAAGGCCGCACTGGCTCTGATCAGACTTTCATCGACGTATTCGGTCGCGGTGGTGTCGACCCTGGCAACAAGGGCGTTTTCAAAGATCAGCCCCCTTGGGGCGGGGAGCAGGACAGTCAAGAGTAGTAAAACCAGTATAGTTGTCCAGATTGCCTTACGTTTGTCCGCACTCAATTCTTTCAACATGTCGCCCCCTGTATGCTCATTAATTGACAATTAATCCATGGTGGTTGTATTGGCGCCATTGGAAATATAGTATAATCTCAACAATCTGGTAACCCTAGCCTGTGATGAGAGTTTCTGTATGAAAATTCTGATTGTTGTCGCACTGTTCGTCGCCCTTCCTTTTAGTGCTCTTGCCGTTGATTACCAGGGGCACTGCTCGGTTCTGTTTCAGGGCAGTTCAACCCTGCATGATTTTGATGGGAAGGGGAGCTGTCAGCCTTTTACCGTCACCGAAAACTCTGGCCGGATGACAATACCGGAGCTGAAAGTGTCGGTGGCCGATATGGATACGGATAACTCGAAACGGGACAAAAAAATGTTTCAAATGTTCGAAGCTGAAAAGTATCCAGTGATTACAGGGAACACTGGAGCCGTGGTGCTGGATAGTTTCCGCAGTAAACTCAAAGAAAGGAACGATAGCGCCGCAGACATTGTCATAGACCTGAAAATCCGCGATATCGAAAAACCGGTGACCGCGCAGTTGAAGAATGTCAACGAAACAAGTTCAGAAATTAGTGCAGATCTGGTGTTTCAGGTCTCTCTGTCAGATTACCAGCTTGAACCACCTTCGGTCCTCGGTATTATCAGGGTTGGTGATGTCGTTAATGTGACCGTGTCCTTATTATTGAAGGCTCAGTAGCCTCCAGCATCTCCCTCTCTTAATTGAGTAGATTGGAACTATTAATGTCCGTTTGGATTCATCATATAGAAACAGAGGTACCCCAGGAGCGCTACAATCAGTCCGATATCGGCAAGCGGATGTTGGAGTGGACCGTTGATGAACGGGACAAACGCCTTGTCCGTATGCTTTACCGCAGCTCCGGGATTGAGACACGTCATAGCGTCATCCCCGATTTGGGCGAAAACTTTTTTATCCCCACAGAAGATGGACGCTTCCGTCAACCGAGTACCGCAGAGCGCAACACTACCTATACTCGTGAAGGGGAAAAGCTTGCGGTCGATCTTGGCCGCAAGCTTTTATCGTCTGCTTCCGGATTTGTTGCGGAAGATATCACCCACGTGGTCACGGCGTCCTGCACTGGATTTTTTAATCCGGGGATCGATTATTTTCTTTGTCGGGAATTAGACCTCGGTAGCAGCACTCAGCGCTATCATCTGGGCTTTATGGGCTGTTATGCAGCCTTTCCGGCGTTGAGTATGGCGACCCAGTTCTGTCAGGCGAACCCTGATGCTGTGGTGCTGATCATGTGTCTGGAGTTGTGCAGCCTGCATCTGCAGATCAATGGTAGTGAAGATGCGATCCTTGCTAATTCTTTATTTGCTGATGGTGCCGGGGCCGCTTTGGTCAGCGCGCGTCCACCGCAGCCCGGAACAGATACCTATCGGATCGATGATTTTGATTCAGCCTTGATTGCCAGTGGCAAGGAGGCGATGGCCTGGAGTATTGGCAATCTCGGTTTTGACATCTCCCTGTCGAGTTATGTGCCTAAAATTATCGGGTCCGGGATCGAAGAGTTATTACAGCCACTGCTCGCCAGAAATGAACTGACGTCGGAAGATGTTGCACACTGGGCCGTTCATCCCGGCGGAAAGTCGATTGTCGATAAGATCGCAAAAAGTCTGGAGCTATCCGGTGAGCAGGTTTTGCCGTCACGTAATGTGTTAAAAAACTTCGGCAATATGAGCAGTGCGACCATCCTTTTTGTTCTCAAGGAGATGTTGACTCAACCTGCCGTGGAGGGCCTGGAAAAAGTCTGCGCCATGGCCTTTGGACCCGGTCTGACAGTGGAAATGGGTCTGCTTCAGATCGACAGGGCTGGTGATGGCTGATGCTCCGGATTATGATGTCCTGATTGTCGGCGGCGACCCTGCGGGGCCGCTGCCGGGAAACATGCTCGGGCAAAAAGGGCTCAGCCCGCTGTTGATCGAAAAAACTTCCGTTCCTCCCGTTGAGTCGATGGCTAGCGGGATTCTCCCCCGTTTCATGGAGCTGTTTCACCAATTGGGTCTGGATCGGGATTTTTTTGCTCAGGGCGTACCAGTTGATCATGCCAATGCGCATGAAGGCCGGAGCCTGACGGGTCCGCTCAGTTTTCGCTCTCTTGATCACTGGTTTTCCTTTATTCCTGCGCTCCCTCAGGCCACCTTTCATCAAAGCGCCAGCCGCTTATCTTGCCAAGTTGATAACCCCTTATCGCTCGCTGAAAACCATCAGCAACGGGCGATCCTGATTTGCGGTATGTCGCTGTGACCGAATCTCTGACTGTCTGCTCCTTAAGCATCGACAAGTTGCTGCGCTGGCTGGTCGGCAAAGGTCGCCTTCCCAGTCTTACCGCCGTTCTGGTTGTGACCCTGTTTCTCGCTTATTTTGCGGTGCAGGTCTCCGTCGAGAGCAATAACTCATCAATGGTGTCGCAAGACAGAGAGCTGCAAGAGAACTACGACAGTTTCCGCGAGACTTTCGGCAATGATGAGACGTTGCTGTTGGCGATCACGCATCCACAGCTGTTACAGGCCGAAGGGTTGCAGACTATAGACCGATTGACGCAGCAGCTCTCGCATCTTGAAGGCGTGACCAGAGTCTTCAGCCTGACCAATGCGGAGCAGATCACCGCCGGGGATTTCGGGGCAGAGACAAGTTTTATTATTCCGAAGCCGTATGAGAACGATCAGCAGCCTGAGTCGATTGTTGATGCTTTTGAGCACAATCCGGACCTTTCCCGATTGTTGCTCGCCAAAGATCAGCACACAGCCACACTGATCATCGATCTGGCTGATGAGCCTGAGGCGCAGGAGCGAGGGCTGGCCGCCATCGACGAACTGCTCGCCACAGCCTACAACAATGTCGATTGGCATCTGACCGGCATCCCGTTACAGAAAATGACAGTTTCTCGCCTTATACAGCGTGATCAGCAGGTGGTTATTCCTTTTTCAGCTATCGTGCTCGGCGCACTGCTGATACTGATGTTTCGCCGCATCTCCGGTCTGGTGCTGCCACTGTTGGTGATGTCGATCAGCCTGGGTTGGACGATCGGGATTTATTCGCTGTGTGGATATTCACTCAACACCATTACGGCCCTGCTTCCCCCAGTGATCATGGTGCTTTCCATCTCTACCACAGTTCATCTTTACAGCGGATGGCTGCAGCTGTCTGGTCAACAGGGCGATGCAAAACAGCTGCTCGTCAGAGAGCTTCATCAGCTGTTTCTTCCCTGTCTGTTTACAGCTCTTACGACCGCACTTGGCCTCGTGTCATTGACCGTCAGTGATGTTCCTGCGGTACAGCTTTTTGGGATCTTTTCCGCTATCGGTGTGATGCTTTCTTTTGTCGTCAATATCCTCCTGGTTCCGACTTTGCTCAGCTTTCTTTCGCTGCCGATTTCAGGTCGTCGACTTTACGATGCGGGGATGCTCAGAACTCTCCTGCAGATAGCGGCAAAGTTGACAGTAGTTCGCCCGCGCTCGGTTGTGATTATGGCGCTGATTCTCGCTCTTGGTGCATTGGGCGGATTGAGTCGTATCGATAACAATACAGACCTGGTCCGCTTTCTCAAGCCGACTGAGAAGCTGCACAGCGACACGATGTTTATAGAGCAGGCTGTCGGAGGGGTGAACAGTCTGGAATTCATGTTGGTCAGGACTGACGGCAAGGCACTGACTCACCTCGACGACATGGTGCGTCTGGACAAGCTACAGAGTTCGGTCGACGAGTTGCCGCAGGTCACAGGAAGCTATAGTCTCCTCAGTCTGCTCAAGCAGCTCAATCGTGCAGAAACAAGCCAGCCACAGTTGACTCTGCCCGACACTCCCGGGGATCTGCTCTATCTGTTCGACCTGCTGGAGGTCGCGCCGGATCAGGATCTGCTCCGGAAAATGATCAGTTCCGACTACACCCGACTACGTCTCAGCGTGCGAACCAGAGCGATCGGTACAGCAGAGGCGGCGATACTGGTTGCTGACATCGAGCAGCTTGCTGAGCAGGAACTGGGAGGCCGTTTTGATCTACGCCCGACCGGTGATTACTACCAGGTGATCGTCGATTCAAACCGGCTGGTTTCCAATGTCGTAAGCAGCTTCAGCCTTTCTCTCGGCATGGTTCTGCTGGCTATCTTTATTCTGTTTCGGTCTTTCAAGCTGCTGTCCATGGCCCTGATTCCAAATCTGATTCCGCTGGCCTGGACGGGGGGGCTGATGGGCTACCTCGATATCGACCTCAGCACCGGTACCGCCATGATTGCCGCCGTGGTCATCGGTCTGACAGTCGATAGTACGATCCATTATCTGGCCCGTTTCCAACGCGTATATCAGGGCAGCAGCAAAGACGCCGTGATGGGTACGACCATCGCAACGGGGCGGGCCTTGACCGTCTCCGCGCTGGTCTTGTTCTTTGGCTTTTCTGTCGGTGGGTTGAGCAGCTTCTTGCCAACCATCTATTTTTCACTGTTGACCGGTGTGACTATGCTGGGCGCACTTGTTTGCGATCTGCTCGTTCTTCCTGCGAGTCTGGTCCTGTACGGTTTGAAATGGGAGAGTGAGGTGCTATGAGATGTATCCTCTTATTTTGTCTGGGCTGCCTTCTTTTGCCCATGCTGGTCCTTGCGAAAGAGAAAACGTCAGAGGTTGTCATACACCGTGCGCCAGTACCAGACAAGCCACCTTACCAGGGTGAGGTGCGGCTGGTCCGTCGTGATTCTGCTCTGGTTGTCCAGACCGTTCTCAAGAGTAAAGTGATGCGACATCTGATCGCCGCAATACGGAAAAAAGAACTCGGGGCATGGCCGGAAAATCATGATGGCTGGCTTGACTCTCGTCATTATGGAGATTCACTTTATCAAGCATATGAGACGCTTCAGGCACGGCAAAAGAACAGTGAAAAGAGTCGTAGTCGCTATCTTCAACTTTTGATTGAATTCGTTCTCGAAGAACGGCACAGCTATGTTGCGTTCTATGAACCGACCCTGACTCAGGATGCCGATCGACTTGATATTCAAGAAAAGGACCTGCTGAAGAAACTCAAAGTTTCAAGGGGTTATGCTTATAACAACATGCAGGTGATTCTGCAGGACAGCTTCAAGCTTGATGCGAAAGCTGTTCTGGAGTTAATGCGACCCGTGGCGGAGGAACATTGATGGGAGAATGGCGAGATGTTTTTGGTATCGAACAGAAGATCGACAGCCCGGACAAAAAACGGGACTTCAACGAACGCCACTTTACCGAAGCGGCCAGCCGCTATGACGTTGCGACCCGAGTCATGTCCCTCGGACGTGATCAGGCGTGGAAAAGTTATCTGGTCTCGTCGCTCCCGGAGTTGATTGATCCAGTCTGCGTAGATCTCGCCTCCGGGACCGGGGATATTGCCTTCTTGCTGGCCGAACGATTCCCGCAAGCGCAGATCACCGGCATCGATCTGACCGAAGAGATGGTCACCCTGGCCGATCAACGGAACCGTTTTGAACATGTTTCCTTTGCCTGTCAGGACATGGGTGGCACCGATTTTGAAGATCAAAGCGTCGATATCGTCACAGGAAGCTATGCATTGCGTAATGCCCCGGACCTGGCGGTGGGCCTGCAGGAAGTCAACCGAATCCTGAAACCGGGCGGCTACGCGGTCTTCCTCGATTTTTCAAAAACTGGTCATCCGCTGGTACAAAATGGGCAGTACTGGCTACTCAAGTGTTGGTGCGGACTATGGGGAACGCTGCTGCACGCTAATCCGACCATTCACGCCTACATCGCAGACAGCCTGAAACAGTTTCCGGCGCGCGATGACTACTATCAACTGGTCCGGCAATCAGGATTTGAGCTGGTCTCTTCCCAGCTTTTTTATTTCGGGATGTTGGAATTACTGGTGGTTAAGAAGAAGGATTGATAGTTGGTGGAAGGACTGATGATATAGCGGTCTTTTCGCTAAGATGTTGATAGGACATGGAAGGTTCCTTTCTGGTTCTGAGTTGGTCGTACTTCACAGAAGGCCAGAATCCCTGTTATGACCTGATCTTAGCCCAAGAGGTTCACTTTGAAGTTGAATCTACCCATCCCCCTCGCTTTCGATGCTCTGCTCTTCGATTGTACTACCCTCGTTGTGCCAGCCAGATCACGTGCTTTCCGCCACCTTTTGAGCCACGAGCGCGGGCTTTTTCCTCTTCGACCTTAAAACCAGCTTTTTTCAGCCGTTGGGTAAACTCGCGGGATGGCTTGGCTGACCAGACCGCCAGGACCCCGTTTGGGCGTAGGGCTTTCTTGATCGCGTGCAAACCTGTCATAGAGTAGAGTCTGCTGTTGCCTGGTTGGGTCAAACCATCAGGGCCGTTATCGACATCGAGAATAATCACATCGTAGAAGTCTTCGACAGTCTGGATCAGTTTTGCGACGTCTTGTTCACGGATTTTGATCCTTATGTCCCGCAACGGGTGTCCGGTCAGTTCTCCCAAATATTCGCGGTTCCATTCCACGACGGCTGGTACCAGTTCGGCGATGGTGACTTGTGCTTCGACGCCCAGGTGACGTAGCGCGGTTGCGGTGGTGAACCCCATCCCCAGACCGCCGATCAGGACTTTGGGGTAGCGTAAGTGGGATATCTTGCGGCAGGAGAGTTCGGCCAGGGCTTCTTCCGAACTGTGTGCCCGGCTGTTCATCAATTCCTGATTGTTGATGCGGATCGAAAATTCGTCGTCGCGCCGGTAGAGGCAGAGTTCGCCGGTCTGGTCAGGGGTAGGGGTGCTGTCCAAAAGTTCCCAGGGGATCATGGTACCTCACAGTTTATTGCGATTAAAATTTTCTCAGTGTTCAGATGCTGCCTTAATCGCCGTCGACTGTCAAGAAATGTTGACAGCAGAAATCCGCAGGAAGGTGTAAGTAATGCGTTGACAGGATAAGTATTCTCTTTTATATATATGAAGGATTGGATGGATGTGGGGGAGAAACCATGTTAATTGTTACCGATTCTGCTCGTGAACAGTTCAAGCAGATAATGCAACAGAATCCGGATAAATGTCTGCGGGTGATCTTTGAAGGCTTTGGCTGAGGCGGACCCCGTTTGGGGTTGGCTCTGGATGAGCCGAATGAAGAGAGCCAGGCGGTCACCCTGAATGATATCGATCTACTGATTGCTGATAATGTGCTGCCTTACACCAAGGGGAGCGTGATCGATTATCATGATTCTGGAAAAGGGCAGGGCTTTACCATCAGTGCAACAGTGGGTAGCTGTTGATTTATATAGATTGAGTAACACAGGGTAATTCCTCCTTAAAAAAGAACAGGCTGTTTCAGATGAGGCAGCCTGTTCTTTTTTGTCTATGCGGTCAATGTTGTTGTGAATGGTTTCCTGCTTTTCTTGCTCCCCGGATTTTAAATTTCGGACAGGCTGAAACCTTTTCCTGCAAACTGGATTGCGAACGGATCGGAGGCGCGTGGGGGTGAAATTGCATGAACCCCACGACAGTCGGGGCAGGTTCCAATAAAGGTCAACAGTGTGAATGATGTGCCGCATCCCTGGCAGACGGTAGCGAGACCGCCACCGGGGATATTCTGCAACCTAAGTCCGCCACCATGGGCATTGTAGACAAATTCAACCAGTTCGCGTCCTTCAGAAAAAGGGCCAGCTCCGCTGCCACCGCCACATGTGCAATTTTTCATTTTATAGTTCCTGTCTTCAGTATGGTTTTTGATGTTGATTCGTATCCATTAATATACACTGACGTTTCGTGTGCAAACATGACACAGGTCAATTTATCAGGCAGGGAGTTGTAAACATACCTGTTTTTATGACTATAATCAGAACTATGACACTTCAATTATCACGGCAGTTCATCCTGGTTTTTCTCTGTTTTATCTGCTCTGCGGGTTATGCCGCTGGTGCTGATCATGTTGCGGAGTATCAACTTAATGTCCAACTCCACCCCGAAACTCAACAGCTTGAAGGGGAAGCACGGATCAGCGTCATCGCGTCTCAGCTCGCATCGGGACTTGTTTTACGTTTGTCGCCCCAGGCGGAATTATTGAGTCTCGGTTTTGATGGGCATTCGCTCAGTTATGATTTTACTGACGGTCTTCTGACCATCCATCCGCTGAAGCCAGTCGATTCCAGACCATCGATACTGTTCATCCGTTATCGCGCTCGTTACGCCGATCCCCTGCCCGAGTCAACCGTTGGCATGGAGAACCCGTCCTTTGGAGTCAGCGCGACGATTAATAGCGTTGGTACCTATCTTTCTTCCGGGACCGCATGGTTCCCTCAACTGCAATCAGTACCCGAACTCTACCGCATTCGCATTGAAGGGCCTTCCGGGCTTTACGGCGTGACCTCGGGGAGACTGGTCGATCACGGGACGGTGAGCGGAAAGAGTTTTACGCGGTGGGAAACATCTTTCCCGCTGGATGGCCTGGCTCTTTCTGCTGGTTACTACCAGATCTTTGAAGAAGGCGAAGGTGATATCCAGGTTCTGGCGTTTTTGACGAAACAAAATGCGGCACTGGCGTCATCTTATCTCGATTCCACCAAAAGGTATTTAAGGTTCTACCAGGGGGTGCTGGGCCGCTATCCGTTTCCCAAGTTTGCCGTTGTCGAGAATTTTCTCCCGACCGGCTATGGCCTGCCATCCTGGACTCTGCTTGGCAGTAATGTTATCGCTCTCCCTTTTATTCCCTACACCAGTTTGCCCCATGAAATTGTTCATTCCTGGTTCGGCAATGCGGTCAAGGTCGATTATCAAACCGGTAACTGGGCTGAAGGACTGACAAGTTATCTGGCTGATTATCTGCTCAAGGAGCAGAGTTCTGATGAGCAGGGCCGCAATCACCGTCTGAAACTACTGCGGGATTATGCCGCCCTGGTGACCCCGAAAGAAGATTATCCGTTATCTCAGTTTGTCAGTCGAAGCAGCAGGACAGATCAGGCGATAGGATACGGCAAAGCGGCAATGGTGTTTCATATGCTGCGCCAACGCATTGGTGAAGAAGCGTTCTGGTCATCACTGCGGAAACTGGCTGCTGAAGGTTCTGGTAAGCGGCTGGGCTGGAGCGATCTGGAGCAGACATTCAGTCGCACGGCAGGGCAGGACCTGTCGACTTTTTTCAGGCAGTGGGTGAATCAGGCAGGAGCGCCACAGCTTCATTTTAAAGAGGTGGCGGTGGCCTCCACTGGTGAAGGCTGGTTGGTGCGGGGGAAGGTTGTGCAGACAGGAGACCTCTATTCGCTGGTAGTGCCATTGAGAGTCAAAACAGAGGCCGGGAACGTTGAGCAGTCTATTTCTGTCAGTAAAGAGCAGACAGCTTTTGCGATCAGGACGGATGTCTCCCCACTGCAGCTGAGCGGCGACCCTGATGCGCATCTGTTTCGAAGGCTGCAGATCGATGAATTGCCAGCGACGATAAATGATCTGCGCGCCAGCCAGAACCTGCTGGTGGTGGCACGTTCGGCACAGGACCCGCTGTTGAAAGCTTCGGGCGATCTGCTTAGCGGGCTGCAAAAAAGCAAGGCACAGGTGGTATCATGGCAGAAGTTTGATCCAGTCATGGCGAAGCAGCACGATCTGCTCTTTATCGGCTGGCCGCCTCCGGATTTGATCGCAAGGTCAATAGATCCACAATTACAGATGGAACAGGACAGTTTCTACTGGAGCAATGTACGCTATCAGGAAAAGATGGATAGCCTGTTTGTCTGCCGCAAGGCCATTGCCAGCACCAATAACCTCATTGCTGTTTTTCATCCTCTATCCTATGAGGCGGCCCGCAAGGTGTCCCGAAAAATCCCCCATTACGGACGGTACAGCCATCTGGTGTTCAAGGATGGGACCAATGTGGTCAAGGGAACTGACGAGCCAGAAACTTCACCGCTGCGGGTTGATCTGAATTAACATCTATCATTGCTCTGCATTTACAGAGATTTTTTCCCCGCTCAGCATTGATCTGCTGTTACGGTATTTCGACTCCACAACTTTCATCACAGAACGGCTGATTTCCGGATTTTCCACAACTGCAGATGAAGACTTGTCGAGATTCCTCGATTGTAAATCGAAGTGGCTGTTCAGTTCCCGAGTGTGTTCCATCACAAAAAGGCAGGTTCTGTGACTTGCCACAGACACACCGAAAGTAGGTTCCCGGTTCAAGTGTAATCCTGATCGGCATGCCTGCGGTAGTGTTCGTTTTTTTCATCTGTTGCTCCTTTCACTGAAATAGAAGGACGACTGCAGCATTTATCGCCTTCCTGAAAATAGAGAATGATCAATTTTTCTACAATTCCTGATAGTGTCGTGACTGCTCTGTCTACATGCTCAAGAAACCCTTGATTGTTATTAAACAGTGGTCACCATGCTGTTTGCAATACCCTGTTGGTGGTCCGTTGTCATAAAATAGTGTTCATATTAAAACAGTTTACAATACTTTCTCTGTATGGAATCATATTCACGTTTTACAGTGCGGAAAGAAGTTTGAATTGTAAGCCTTTGATTTTTCTTGATGAACAGCTGGAGGGTTCATGATCTGGAATAATATAACCCTGGCTCAAAAATCGCTATTCGGGACCACTGCATTTATCCTGTTGGTTGTTTTTTTGAGTGGCTGGGCGTTGGTCGGTGTAAACGGTATTATAGACAGTGCTGACGATGCCATACAGAGCAACGATCTTCGTAGTCAGATCCTGCAACGTGAAATTGATCACCTTGAATGGTCCAAAGAACTTGCAGACTATGTCAATGACGATTTCAGGGGCATCTTGACCCTGGAGACCGATCCTCACAAGTGTCAGTTTGGTCAGTGGTATTACGGTGAGCGACGGAAAGAAGCTGAGTCCATGATACCAGAGCTCAAACCGGTTCTGCAAAAGATAGAGGAACCGCATCGGCTTTTGCATCAGTCGGCTGAGAAGATCGGTACGCTTCGAGGCACGACGGCTGCTACAAGTATGATGAACGGAATCTTCTACGGGCAGACCACGGTTTATCTGAAGGAAGCACAGAATCTGCTTGGCGAAGTCCTTGAGACAATGGATCAGTATGCTGTAACAGGTGAGGAGATGTTGCAGAAAGGGGTCAATTTGCGCTGGGGGATCAGTCTTTTGAACCTGATCGCCATACCGCTGACTATTCTGGCGGCAATCATCCTGACCAACAGTCTGCGTAAACCGACCAACCGTATTCTTGAAACGATTAAAAAAGTGGAACAGGGTATTTTTACCGACCGCATCGATCTGGGGCACAAGAATGAATTTGGAACCTTGTCTGATGCTGTCGATCGCATGTCCGAAGGCCTGAGAAAGCAGGCAGATGTCGCGCGAAATATTTCTGACGGAGACCTGATGGTTCAGGTTGAACTGGCTTCAGAGCAGGATGAACTTGGACAGGCGCTGCAACGGATGGTCGATGTGCTGCAGGATGTTCTCAGCAAGACCCAGATGGCGTCGGACAATGTGCATTCAGGTAGTCAGGCCATGAGCGGTTCGTCTCAGCAGATGTCGCAGGGCGCCGCTGAGCAGGCCGCTGCCGCCGAACAGGCGTCGAGCAGTATCGAGCAGATGAATGCCAATATCAGACAGAATGCTGAAAACGCCATGAAGACGGAGAAGATTGCACAGGCTGCTGCCTCCGAGGCTGAAAAGAGTGGCTCCGCTGTGGTCGACACTCTGGATGCGATGCAGGAAATTACCCGTAAAATTACCATTGTCGAAGAGATTGCTCGTCAGACCAACCTGCTGGCCCTGAACGCGGCCATAGAGGCAGCCCGCGCCGGTGTGCATGGTAAAGGATTTGCTGTCGTTGCGGCCGAAGTCAGAACCCTTGCCGAGCGCAGCCAGCAGGCAGCAGCAGAAATCAGCGAGCTGTCGGTGTCGAGTGTCCAGGTTGCCGAGGCTGCCAGTTCTTCCCTCAACTCCCTGCTGCCTTATATTCGGGAAACTGCCGAACTGGTACAAGAGATCAGTGCTGCCAGTAAAGAGCAGGATGCTGGTGCCGAGCAGATTGAGCGGGCCATTCAGCAACTGGATAAGGTCATTCAGCAGAATGCTGCTTCGGCCGAGGAGATGTCTGCGACTGCTGAAGAATTGACCGGGCAGGCACAACAGCTGAATGAAATCGTGGCGTATTTCAAGCTGGAAAAATCCAAGGAATCTGCTCAGGTGGAGAAACCGCAGTTACGGTTGACAGGCTGATGTGCACCCTGGCCGGAATCAGGTTTGAAAGAGACGTTGAGAGAATGTTTCGAATGATGCAAGAAATAATGCTAGTATGTGGCCATGGGTATCATTTCATGAATACTAAGTAACGACAGGTTGCATGCAGATCGACCTGGGGGGATGATAGATGAAGCTTAGAATTGTCGTTTTCGATCTTGACGAGAGCATCCGTGAGCTTTTGAGTGTCGTGGCTCGGAACAAGGGGCATGAGGTTCTGGCCTTTGCAGAACCTGTGGCCTGCCCTCTGTATTCCGACTCCGATTGCAAATGTACCCAGGAGTATACGTGTGGTGATCTGATGATTATCGATAAGCGGATGCTCAGAATGTCGACCTTCGACTTTATCCGTAAGCAGATCGAAAACGGATGCAAAGGGGCGACACAGAATAAGCTGGTTCTTTCTACGACTGGCTCAAGTGAGAAAGAGATAGCGGTTGCGAAAGAACTTGGATTCACGTTGATGAAGATGCCTTTCAGTGTCAAAGAGATTGCAGACTGGATCGATGAATGCGAGAAAAGGATCGATCCGAACCGTAAATTAGCTGAGCTTCACATGGCTTGAAACAGGTTTGCCGTAAGTGATCCCACCCCTTGTTCTGTTAAAAAACAATCTCTGACAAAAAACGAGCTGTTTCCGGATCCCGTATGAATAAAGACGCTCTACGCAGCCGGGTCATTGTCCTGCTGGAAGCTGACCATTCCCTGCTGCTTCAAGCTGCCAAATCAGCTCACGATGCTGCGACCCACGAAGAAAATATCCCCGATGACAAGTATGAAACTTTGGCGCTGGAGGCCTCTTATGTTGCACAAGGACAGGCGAACCGCGCTCAGGAGATCAAGCAGGCGGTTCAGGCTTTTCGAGGTCTGGCGCTGCAAACGTTCTCTGATAACGTACCGATCCGATTAACCGCGTTAGTGGTTCTTGTGGATGAAGAGGGGTGCAACCGGGCCGTGTTTCTCGGACCCGCTGCGGGCGGGCTTCGTCTTGAGTTTGAGGGGGAAGAGGTCATGGTGATCACTCCGCAGTCTCCCCTCGGCCAGGCATTGATCGGCAGGCAGTGTGGTGATTTTGTTGAACTTGAGAGCGGAACTCTCCGTGAGTACGAAATTATCTCGGTTCGTTGACGCCGTGAAACGGTCCGGGATCGTTGTTCAGCCCTTCAGCAGAAATGTCCTCTGCCGTTTCTCGGCGTAGTCGAAATGGTGTGTCATCTTCCAGACCATGACCAGCCTGCGGAATGAGGGACGCAGAAAGATCGCAGCAATAATTCCAGCGGTCACACCCCAGACCAGTCCATAGGTTCCCTGGTACGCAAAGCGATAGGTTCTCGTCGCAAAAGTATCTCCCATCTCCAGGAAAAAACCGAACAACAAGCCGTATAGGGTCACCTGTAACAGCAGGCGCAGGATAATGTTGTATTTGATCTGTCCTGGCGAGGCTCGATTGACGAGACGTTTCCAGCGACTCATCAGCAGACCGTGCAGGCAGAAAATAATAGCGATAACGCTATCCAGAGTGCGGATCATCAGGTAGCCGGAGAGTGCACCCCAGGCGAAAGCGAGACCCATTGTTTCCATGTTCAGGGAAGTTTCCATATTCATTGACCTGTCTTTTGTATGAACCGATGCCGATGGAGGCGAGCGGAAGCTTGAGCATCGGTCGCTCCGATTTTTCGCTGGCGGGGAATCGACCCGCTCTGAACAAGCTCCTGAACCAGGCCTCTTCTGCACTTCAAAGGGTGACAGACTACTCGATTTTATTTCGGAAAAGCAAACCGAATCGGGCCGGGCCGATTTGCCTGGATGCGACCTTCGGTTAAAATGGTACGAGGCAGGTTCAAGTATCCTTTTGCGAGAGGAGTCTCACGTGATTGATCTTTACTATTGGCCCACCCCAAATGGGCACAAAATAACCATCTTCCTTGAAGAGACCGGTCTGGATTATCGGATCATCCCGGTCGATATCTGGAGAGGTGACCAATTCAAAAATGATTTTCTGCAAATTTCACCGAATAACAAGATGCCTGCAATTGTCGACCATGCTGCAGTTGGTGGAGATGAGCCCTTTTCGTTGTTCGAGTCAGGGGCGATTCTGCTCTATCTGGCCGACAAATGCAGCCGCTTTATTCCGCAGGAGTCGCGCGAGCGGAATCGGGTTATCGAATGGCTAATGTGGCAGATGGGTGGTTTCGGACCGATGTTGGGACAGAATCATCATTTTGGTCACTATGCACCGGAGAAGATTCCATACGCAATTAACCGCTATCGAAAAGAGACTGAACGGCTCTATGCAGTTCTGGATGAACGGCTTGCCGGCAGGGAGTTTGTCACGGCCGAATACTCTATTGCCGATATGGCAATCTACCCCTGGACGGTTTCTCACGAAAAGCAGGGTCAGAATCTGGATGATTTTCCCAATGTGAAGCGGTGGTATGCCGCGATGGAACAGCGACCAGCTGTGGTAAAGGCTTATCAGCGGGCGGAAGGGTTCGACAAGCCGGAACTTGACGACGAAATCCGGTCGATCATGTTCGGCCAGGGGAAACGCAAATAGTTGGGGAGAAGGTCACGCTCCCCAGCGGGCGAGTAGATGGAATTTTTCTGCATCATCCAGGCTGTTAACGCTGGTCATGTGCACTCCGCTGTCCCAGGTCCGCAATTTAAGGGAGCCGATCAGTGCCAGAATAAAAACGGTGCAAAAACAGAGTATAAATAATATTGTCATCATTGCCTCACCTGAAAGTTCCTATAAGTGATCCGTTAACAGTGGATTTCACGGTCAGAATAGAGTATATCCTGTAGATAAGTAAAATTAATACTTCTTCTCTATAGGATAGGTTCTTATTATGCTGCCGGATTTTAATCGTCTCAGGGTTTTCTACTATATCTACTCATCGAACAGCATCGTTTCCGCCGCCAGGACCCTTCATCTCAGTCAGCCTGCGGTCAGCCAACAACTGCAGAAACTGGAAGCGGAAATTGAAGCGCTCCTTTTTATTCGTCTGCATAAAAAACTGGTGCCGACTGAGGCGGCCAAAAGACTTTTTTCTTTGGTGCAACCGTTTATGGATGATCTTCAGGAGGGGATGAAAAATATTCGGCAGCCCTTGGATAAACCTGCCGGATTGTTAAGAATCGGCGCGCCTCGGGAATTCGGTAAAGAATATCTTCCGCTGTTGAGCAGTTCCTTCAGGGAGCGCTATCCCGAGGTCAGCTTTACCTTCAGCTTTCATGAAACCGCGCCGCTGCTGGCGATGCTGCGCGAGGGCGAACTCGATTTTACCCTGGTCGATGTTTTTATGCCGAAAGGACAGTTCCTGGACACGCCGCACCTCTTCAGCGTTGAGCAACTGGTTGCCGAAGAACTGGTATTAGCCTGTTCCGCAGAGTATTACCGACAGCAGATCGACGGCAACCATTCTTTGGCTCATTTGCTCAGCAGAAGATTTATCAGTGACGACGATGACCTGATGATTCTCCGGCATTGGTTTCATCATCACTTTAAAAAATCTGTTGCCAAGCTGAATGTGGTGATGACGACCAACAGCCACGAAGCTCTTATCTCTGGAATCAGGCTTGGTATGGGGTTGGGTCTGACTTCGGCGCACCTGGTTTTCGACGAACTGAATTCAGGATCGATTGTTCCGATTGAAACATCAAAAAAAAACTCAAAGAGCTGGATTTCTCTGGTTCAGTTGCAGGATAAGGTTCCAAGCCTGACTGAAAAGACCTTTCTGGCCCATCTGAAAAAAGTCACTCAGAAGACGGAGATGTTTAAAAAGTTCGCCCGATTTTCGACAGAGGATATCTGATAAGATGTTACTCGGCTCGCAGGTACGGAGCGGGTTTCTGTCCCAGCGCTTTCCAGGTTCCGGCCAGGCCAAGCACCAGGGTCAAGAGGATTCCGGCAGACAGGGTGACAAGGACGACGCCCGGTTTCAGACTAAATGACGTATCCATTAGACCTTCAAGGATGGCATAGGCCGCCAGACTGCCGACGATGCAACTGATGATCCCGGCGGTCAAGCCGAGCAGGGTGAATTCAGCGGCGAAAGATTTGAGGATGTCACCCCGGGTCGCACCGCACACCTTGAAGATGATCGCATCGTGAATACGCCGATGCTGATCCGCCGAGACGGCACCGGCCAGAACCAGAAACCCGGTCAGCAGAGTGATGGCGGCCATGCTTTTGAACGCGAGTCCGATCCGTTCGAGGGTTCTGGAGACATTGGACAGGACTTCCCGGGTGCTGATGGCTGAGATGTTGGGAAACGCACCAGTAATGGTTTTAAAGACCGTCTCTTCCGCCTCCTGATCAACATGGACTGCAGAGATATGGGTCTGTGGCGCTGATTCCAGAACCCCCGGTGCGAACAGAACGGCAAAATTCAGATCGAGAGTTGACCAGTCGACTTCACGCAGACTGGCGATTTGAGCGGTAATATCGCGTCCCAGAACGTTAACCGTCAAGCTGTCGCCGGGGCCGACACCAAATCCTGTGCCGAGATCAGCTGTCAGGGATATCAATGGTGGCCCCTGATAGTCTGTCGGCCACCATTCTCCCGCTGTAATCAGGGTCTCGGGGTGGGTCTTTGCCGCATAGCTCAGGAAGCGGTCGCCTCGCACCGCCCAGCGTACCTCAGGTGCAATTTTGGCTGTTTCTACAGGAACTCCCTTGATAGCGGTGATTCTGCCGCGCAAGGTTGGATATCTCTCGATGTTACGAACCCCGTCGATGGCGCGCAGACGCTTTTCAAAATCTGCAACCTGATCGGGTTGGATATCGAGAAAGAAATAGGCGGGTGCGCCTTCGGGAATGGTGTCGTTGACCAGATCGTTGAGGTTGGCTTGAACCAGGGTGATGATCACCAGGGCTGTCAGCCCCAGTCCAAGAGAAAAGAGCGTGCTGGCTGCGGGAGAACCCCGCCGATGGATGTTCCCCAGGCCGAGCCGCAGCGAAGGACTGGCGGGGCGGGGTAGCCGTCGAGCAAGGCTGATGATCCCGGCCGCAGAAAACCGAAACACAGCCAGACAGACTGTTGCTCCGCAGATGAACCAGAGCGCAAGTCTTTTGTCGCTGCTGGTTATGATGGCGAGCAGGGCAAGGGCAAGGGAGGCAATCAGAATTGCAACCCGGATTCTGCGACCTGGCCCCTGTTGGTCATTGTCCGAGTAACCACGGAACAAGACCGATGGGGAAACCTGCAGCGCAGTTCCAAGAGGTTTCAGCGAAAAAACCAGGGCGATCAGCAGGCCGAACATCGCCGCAGTAATAAGCGCCGTGGGGTAAAGGCCGGGCTGGAGCGGGATCGGAATATTTGCGCCAAGGGCCAATGCGATCAGGAAGGGGAGCGTCGCTCCACAGAGAATACCGGCACCTGATCCCACTGCTCCCAACAGCAGAACCTGAATCAGGTAGGTGGCAAAAATCGTCCGCCCGGAAGCTCCCAGGCTTTTCAGCGTGGCGATGTGGAAGATTTTTCCTGACAGGTAGCCGCGAACGGCTCCTGAAACACCGAGCCCTCCAACCAGTAAAGCGCAGAGCCCGACCAGGGTCAGATTGAGATTCATACGATCGAGAAAGAACTTGACCCGGGGAGCCGCATCTCGCCAGGTGTTCAATCGCCACCCGGCATTCGGAAAGGTCGTCTGTAGTGTCTCTTTGAGTTGGTCGATGGTGTCCCGGTCTGGAAGTTTAATCCGGTAAGCATAGGTGATAAGGCTTCCGGGTTGAATCAGGCCGGTGGTTTCAAGGGCGGGCTGATTGATCATAACCCGTGGTCCAAGGGTGAAGGCGCGAACTTGTCGATCCGGCTCGGCGGTCAGGACCCCCCGGATCGTAAAGAGGGTTGTGCCGATGCGGATCTGATCACCGACTTCAGCTTCAATCCGTGTGAGAAAGGACTCCTCGACCAGGGCGCTGAATCCACTGCTGATGCTGCCAAAAACGTCTGCGCGCGATTGTTCAGGCTCGATGCCGAGTCTGCCGTAGAGCGGGTAGGCTGCGTCGACCGCCTTGAGTTCAACCAGGGCCCGTTGTTCCCCGTTGAAAGAGTGAGCCATCGTTCTCAGCTCATGGATAGTCGAGGTTTGACCATATTGCTCCAGGTAGGACTGTTGCTCTTCTGAAAGCTGACGATGATTAAGGCGGACTTCCAGTTCGCCGCCCAGCAGCGCACTGGCATCGGCCAACAGGCCGGTTTTGGCTGCTTGAGTAAACGAACCGATTGCGCTGATGGCGAAGACGCCGAGGAACAGACAGGAGAGGAATACCCCGAAACCGCGTAGTCCGCCGCGTAGTTCCCGACGCACCAGCCGCCACACCAGGGAACACTCGGACAGCCACTTCATGCGGACTCCTGAACGGTTGCAGAAAGGCAGCCATCCGTCATCCGAATCTGGCGATGACAGCGATCCGCCAGCGCTTCGTCATGCGTGACCAGCACCAGGGTCGTGTCATGCTCCTGTTGCAGATTAAATAAAAGCTCCATGACCCGTTGACCTGTTTCGCGATCAAGGTTGCCGGTCGGTTCGTCGGCCAGGATCAATGAAGGATTGGTCACAAAAGCACGAGCCAGGGCGACGCGTTGTTGTTCTCCACCGGAGAGCTCGCCGGGGAAGTGGGCAAGCCGATTCCCCAATCCGGTTGATTCCAGAGCGGCCGCGGCCCGCTCAGTGGCTTCATCGATAGCAGAGAATTCCATTGGCAGGGCGACATTCTCCAATGCGGTCATGGTCGGAACCAGGTGGAAGGATTGAAAGACGATACCGACATGTTGCCGCCTGAAGCGTGCAAGGCCATCCTCATTGAGGCGCTGCAGGTCTACACCTGCCACCCGAATCTCTCCGCTGGTTGGGCGTTCCAGGCCGGAGAGAGCCATCAGCAGGGTGGTCTTTCCGGCTCCCGATGGGCCGACGACGCTGACCGTCTGCCCCTGATCGATCTGCAGGTCGACACCACGAAGGATATTGACCGGACCGGCACCGCCGACTAGACTGAGATGGAGATCTCGAATTGAAACCATGGATTGAATCATGAAAAATACCACGCTGTTAGGGTTCGTTGCTTTGTTTCTGCTCTGTCTTTCCGGCATCTCAAGCCGTGCTGTGCAAGCTGCTGAAGAGGGAGCGACCAGGATCCTGGTGCTGGGCGACAGCCTGACTGCAGGTTATGGTATCGCTGCGGAAGAGGCTTTTCCGGCGCAGCTGCAGAAAAGTCTGCGTTCTGCCGGCCACCAGGTCACAGTTATCAATGCCGGAGTCTCCGGTGACACCACCGCAGGGGGGCTGTCGCGCCTGGAATGGGCACTGGCTGACCGGCCGGATATGGTGATTGTCGAGCTTGGCGGTAATGATGCGCTCAGGGCCCTCGCTCCCGGCCAGACGCGAGAAAATCTGGACAGCATTCTGACCCGATTGCGTCAGGCCGGAGTTGATATCCTGCTCACCGGAATGCTGGCGCCCCGCAATCTCGGCTCAGATTATTATAGCAAATTCGATCAGATATATCCCGAGCTGTCGAACAAACACAACATCCCTTTGTACCCATTTTTTCTGCAGGGAGTTGCCGGAAATCCGGAGTTGAATCTCAGGGACGGCATCCATCCAAACGCTCGGGGGGTCAGGGTTATTGTGGCGAATATCATGCCGTACGTCGAAAAGGTGCTGGGTACGATCAAGTCAGGATGAAACTGTTTGTTGCAGAGTTTCAGACTGAGTTCAGGTTATGATGTCACAACGGGTTAATCTTTAATCAACGGGGAGAGATATCTATGAGTATTGAAATACGTTTGCCACAGGTTTATGGAACCATGGAAGAGGGGACGCTGCTCAAATGGCAGGTCGCAGCCGGTGATCAGGTCAACTGCGGTGATGTGCTGGCCGAGATCGCTGTCGATATGGAGACGGTTAATATTGAAGCGATCGCGGATGGGCAGATTGCGTCTTTGTCCGTTGCTGAAGGAGAAACCGTACCGGTCGGGGGGCTGTTGGCGCTGATGGTTGCACCGGAGGTTGCGGTTGACGCCGGTGATGATGATATCCAGGCCTCTCCGGCTGCACGTAAGTTATCTCGTGAACTGGGGATATCGCTTGACAGTGTTCGCGGTAGCGGACCCGGGGGGCGGATCGTTGTGGCGGATGTCGAACGGGCGCGACCCAAGCAGAAAACAGAACCGGCTGTGGTTGAGGAGGAGCCTGTGGAACTGAGCGCAAACGACATCATCCCACCTGCGCTATTATCCGACGGCGATGGAAAAGCGGTTAAGATTAGGCGTCTCATTGCCCGCAAGATGGAGGAGTCCTGGAAGACCATTCCTCATTTTTATGTGACGATGGCCGTCGATATGACCGACGTGATTCGCTTTCGCAAGGACCTCGGGTTTACTATTAATGACTTTATCCTGGCGGCGACCAGTCATGCTTTGCAGGAACATCCATGGGTCAATAGTCTCTGGAACGGTGAA
>DATFMC010000046.1:0-35867 GCA_035267105.1 Geopsychrobacteraceae bacterium | reverse complement strand
GAGGAAATTCTTCCCTGGGTGATCAAAAAAGACGGTCGCCGTGAAGCCTTTGACCGCTCCAAAATTATCTCAGGAATGCAGCGCGCCTGTGAAAAACGACCGGTGTCCGTCGAGCAGATCGAAGCGATGGTCGATCAGCTGGAACGGTCTTTCCAGGAACAGGGTGAAAAAGAGCTCGATGCCAGTCTGATTGGCAAAGCAGTGATGGAAAAGCTGCATGATGCTGATGAGGTTGCTTATGTGCGGTTTGCTTCGGTCTACAGACAGTTTAAAGATATCAACGAATTTATGTCTGAATTGACAGATTTGTTGAAGAACTCGAATAATTGATATATTCATAGCTATTGATCTCCTGAATAGTTTTTTCGTACTGTGCCGAAATCGGCTGGAGGCGAGACGCATCCCCTTTCTTCATTGATGAAGCAAGGGGATTTTCTTTGCTTCTGTAAAAATGAAATCATTTCTTTAAGCGTCTCCCTGTTCCGTTTGATGCGAACAAAACATAAATGACTGTTCAGATTTGTTTCTCCTTTCACAGGAGACCGTTCTATTTTGAAATATGTCGACACAAAGCTGCTATTGCAATCTTCTGTCTGTTTGCCTATTGTTGGACGGCATTTATCTGCTTTGATTCCGGTCTATTGAAATGTCGAAAATAAATGAAAAATATATGTCACGAGCTCTGGAACTGGCTCGTCGGGGGGAAGGGCGAACAGCACCGAACCCACCGGTGGGGGCGGTAGTTGTCCATAATGGCGAGATCGTCGGTGAAGGCTTTCATCCCAAGGCCGGTGAACCGCATGCGGAGATTTTTGCCCTGAAACAAGCAGGTAAAAGTTCGCGCGGTTGTGACCTCTACGTCACTCTGGAGCCTTGCTCGCATCACGGGAAAACCGGACCCTGTGCAGATGCTGTTATAGCGGCCGGGATTACTCGTGTGTTTGTTGGTGTGCAGGATCCCAACCCGCAGGTTGGCGGACAGGGAATCAAGCGTTTGCGCACTGCTGGGATTGAGGTGGTCTGTGGTGTGCTGGAAGATGAATGTCGTCGACTGATTGCTCCCTTCGCACGTCATATCCTCAATGGCATGCCTTATACTATCTATAAAACAGCGATGACGTTGGACGGTAAGACTGCAACAGTAGCTGGCGATTCGAAATGGATTTCCGGTGAAAGCAGCCGTATGGAAGCTCATCACTTGCGGAACAGGGTTGAGGCGATCATGGTTGGCGTCGAGACCGTTCTGCAGGATGACCCTTTGTTGAATACACGGTTGCCTGAAGGTGGACGTGATCCGTTGCGAGTGGTGGTTGATAGCCAGTTGCGTACGCCGGTATCGGCAGCTATGTTAAGTCAGAACTCTTCAGCCGGAACATTGATTGCGACGACCTCTGCCGCTGATGTCGTTGCGCGTCAAAAGCTCGAGGTGGCTGGTGCTGAAGTCATTACTCTGCCCGAACATGAGGGAAGGGTGTCGTTGCCTGCTCTCTGGTTGGAGCTGGGTCGTCGCAACGTTCAGACCTTGCTGCTGGAGGGTGGCGCAACGTTGGCCGGTGCAGCGCTTCGTTCCGGTCTGATCGATCGGATGATGGTTTTTGTCGCACCTAAGATGATAGGCGGTTCAAGTGAATATGGAATCTTCCGAGGAGAGGGTTGCACTTTACTCGGCGATGCTGTGAAACTGGAAGATGTCCGTATGGAAACCTTTGATAACGATATTCTGATTTGCGGAGAAGTGGTCAAATGTTTACCGGACTGATTCAGGAAGTAGGCACGGTCAGAAAGATTGATCGGCGCGGCAGTTCTGCAATGTTAAGTATTGCTAGCAAACTGACAGATGATGACCTGCAACTGGGTGAAAGCATCGCGGTTAATGGTGTTTGTCTGACAGTGACCGGTTGGGATAGCAATAGCTTTACTGCTGAGGTTTCACCGGAATCTCTCGGTTGTACAACTCTGGGAGGTATTCAGCCTGGTTCATCAGTCAATCTGGAGCGTGCCTTGCGGCTCTGTGATCGACTGGGCGGCCATCTGGTCAGCGGTCATGTCGACTGTATTGCGAAAGTGAGAAAACGCTATCAGGATCATAATGCAGCCCGTTTTGAATTCTCCGTGCCGCAATCGTCCTTGCGCTATCTTGTCGAAAAAGGTTCGGTGGCGATAGATGGTATCAGCCTGACGGTTAATATCGTTAGCGCAGAGGGGTTTGAGGTGGCAATCATCCCTCATTCTCTGGAAAGGACCACCCTGAAAGATAAGAAAATCGGTGATCAGGTGAACATCGAAACCGATCTGATCGGTCGCTATGTTGAACGTTTGTTGGAACGAGGAAGTGAGGTTCCTGTTAAAGGCGGCCTGAATCTCGACTTTCTTGCTAAAAACGGTTTTCTGTGAGATAGTTTCCGGCTACGATAATTCCCCCTTATGGGCTTTAAAAAGGATCAGAAATGCCGATAGCAAAAATCGAAGCAGCTCTTGAGGACATACGCGCCGGAAAGATGGTTATTTTGTGTGACGACGAGGATCGCGAAAACGAAGGCGACCTGGTCATGGCTTCAGAGCTGGTCACCGCTGAAGCAGTCAACTTTATGGCCAAGGAAGGTCGCGGTCTGATCTGTCTGACTTTGACCGAGGATCGCGCCGATCATCTCGACTTGCCGTTGATGGTAAGTGATAACAGTTCCTCTTTTGGGACCGCCTTCACCATCTCAATCGAAGCACGAACCGGCGTGACGACCGGCATCTCCGCAGCAGATCGTGCCAGGACGATTCAGGTTGCTGTTGCCGATGAGACCACAGCGCGTGATTTGGCACGACCTGGTCATATCTTTCCGCTGCGGGCCAAGAAAGGTGGCGTAATGGTCAGAACCGGGCAGACTGAAGGTTCGGTCGATCTGGCACGCTTGGCTGGTTTGAAACCCTCAGGTGTGATTTGCGAGATTATGAACGAGGATGGCACCATGTCTCGGATGCCTGAGCTGAAGAAATTTGCTAAAAGGCATGATCTGAAGATTGTGACCATAGAGGATCTGGTCGCCTATCGGATGCGTAAGGAGCTTTTGGTCCACCGTGCCGCAGAAACGATTTTGCCGACGCCTTACGGGGGGGAGTACCGAGCGATCGTTTATGACAATGATGTCGATGAATCCAACCATATGGCCTTGATTAAGGGGGATTTGGATCCTGATCATCCGACCTTGGTGCGGGTTCATTCCGAGTGTTTGACCGGTGACGTATTTGGCTCCATGCGCTGTGATTGTGGGGATCAACTGCATGCGTCAATGAAGCGTGTCGACGAAGAGGGGGTCGGAGTTATTCTCTATATGCGTCAGGAAGGGCGTGGTATCGGGTTGGTTAACAAGTTGAGAGCCTATGCCCTGCAGGATAAGGGTCAGGACACGGTCGAGGCGAATGAGGCGCTCGGATTTAATGCTGACTTACGTGATTATGGAATTGGTGCTCAGATGCTGGCTGACCTGGGGGTTCGCAAGATACGTCTGATGACCAATAACCCGAAGAAGATTGTTGGTCTGGAAGGTTACGGTCTGGAGATCGTGGAACGGGTTCCTATTGAGATGGAGGCCCACGGCGGCAATATTAAGTATCTCAAAACCAAGAGGGAGAAGCTTGGTCACATGCTGGATAATCTTTAGCTGCAACAGAACCATTTTGTTGCACGATGATAGCGATATAACGATTTAACAGACAGGAGGAGAACATGCCTGAAACTATCGAAGGGAACCTTGATGCCAAGGGGTTCAAGTTTGGCATTATCGTCAGTCGTTTTAACAGTTTTATCTGTGAACGACTTCTTGAAGGTGCTGTCGATACCCTGGTTCGCCACGGCGCTGCAGACAAGCAGATGACCGTGGTCCGTGTCCCGGGTGCCTTTGAAATTCCTCTGGTCGCCAAGAAAATGGTCACAAGTGGCAAATACGATGCGGTGATTTGTCTCGGAGCAGTGATTCGGGGCGGGACTCCACATTTTGAATATGTCAGTTCAGAAGTGACCAAAGGGATCGCAGCCGTTTCTCTTGATTCTAATATCCCGATCTCCTTCGGTGTGTTGACAACAGATACCGTAGAGCAGGCGATTGAACGTGCTGGAACCAAGGCGGGGAACAAGGGTGCCGAGGCGAGCATGAGTGCCATCGAGATGGTCAACTTGCTGGGAGCGATCTGATTCAGATGAGCCAGAACAATCGTCGTGTAGGGCGAGAATGCGCCCTGAAAATTCTCTTTGCTGCCAAGCTTGCCGAGGGGAGTGAAACTGCTTCGTTAATGGAAACCTTCTGGAATAACTTCCGCTTTGCAGATGATGTTCTAGGGGAGCCGCTGGAGAATGTTGAAACTCCACTTCCGATGGCAGCCCGCAAATTTACCGAAATGCTGGTGGGTGGTGTTGTTGAGTATCGACCGGTCCTTGATCGAACCATTCAGGAGGTCGCTAAAAACTGGTCTCTTGAACGGATGGCCCCGGTCGACCTTTCGATATTAAGGATCGGCACCTATGAACTGCTCTATCAGCCTGAAATTCCGGATCGGGTCACTATCAATGAAGCGATAGAGATCGCCAAACGCTACGGGACCAAGGAGTCCCCATCCTTTATCAACGGTCTTCTGGATAAAATTGCCCAAAATTGTAACAAGTCAGCCGCCGACTCTTAACCGTTTCGGCGAACATCTAAAAGAGGTCATCAATGGACAGCATTAAAGTCGGTCTGCTCGGTTTCGGGACCATCGGTACCGGAGTCGTCCGGGTTTTTGAACAGAACTCTTTCTTGATCAGTCAAAGACTGGGGAAGCGGTTGGAACTGGCAAAAATAGCCGATCTTGATATCACCACCGATCGTGGGATTTCCCCGCCCGAGGGCTCCCTGACCTCAGACGTTGAAGAGGTAATCAGTGGCCCGGATATCGATGTGGTTGTTGAACTGATTGGTGGCTATGAACCAGCCAAAACCTTTATTCTTAAAGCGATGGCTAACGGCAAGCATATCGTGACGGCCAATAAAGCGCTGATGGCTGTTCATGGTCAGGAGATTTTAGCCGCGGCCGAAAAGTTTGGCGTCGAAGTTATGTTCGAAGCCGCTATCGGCGGCGGGATTCCGATCGTTTCGTCGATCAAGGAGAACCTCTGCGCGAACCGTTTCAGTAGCGTTCTCGGAATTCTCAACGGTACCTGCAATTTTATTCTGACCAAGATGACCGATGAAGGTGAGGACTTTGCTCCGGTGCTCAAGGAAGCACAGGACCTTGGCTATGCTGAGGCTGATCCGACTTTCGATATAGAGGGTGTCGATACGGCGCATAAGATTGCACTTTTATCGGCACTCTGTTTTGGAACAAGGGTCGATTTTGATCAGGTTTACACTGAGGGAGTGACTCATATCTCGGCGTTGGATATTCAGTTCGCCAAGCAGATGGGCTACAAGATCAAACTGCTGGCGATCGGCAAGAGTGATGGCGAGCGAATAGAGGTTCGGGTGCATCCGACGATGATCCCCAGCAACTATCAGCTAGCTGAAGTTGATGGTGTTTTCAATGCAGTTCGTCTCTCGGGTGATTTTTTGGGACCAGCCATGTTGTATGGCAGTGGCGCCGGGATGGACGCGACTGCCAGCGCAGTTATGGGTGACGTGATTTCGATTGCTAGAGACATGGTTGTCGGCGGTCAGTGTCGTACGCCGATCATGGGTTATTGTGCCGACCAGATTATGGACCTTCCTGTTAAGCCGATGAGTGAAATCAGCAGTCATTATTATCTACGTTTTATGACTCAGGATCATCCGGGGGTCCTGGCTCAGATAGCTGGCCTGCTGGGTCAGCACAACATAAGCATTCAATCGATGATACAGCCAGAGCGGCATGAGGCTGACTCCGTCCCGATTGTCCTGATGACCCATGAGGCATGTGAAGCTGATGTCACCGATGCTCTTGCCAAAATTGATCAGTTGGAGATCATCCAGCAGCCGACAAGGTTAATCCGGGTTGAAAACGATCTGGGCTAACGAGAAAATGTTCAATATGAAAGGAGGCTGCAACCGCAGCCCCCTTTCTTTTCGCGTGAAATGCTTGATAGTTAGAGCTCGGTTGATATCTGTGGCTCGACAACGTACCGCTTGATTTTTCTGGTAGTGGTTTTGGGGAATTCATCTTCCCTCAGGGTAAACTTTTTAATCCGTTTATAGTCAGCCAGTTCTTTGCCAGCGGCAAGAACTTCTTTGCGGATCACTTCTTCGACGTCCTTTGGCGTCAACGCACCCTTGCCACGCTCCCGCTCATATTCGAACATTTTCTCTTCATTGGGGAAAATTGCGGCATAAACCTCCTCTGCGGTGGCGCTGATTTTATGCCCATACACCATGACTTCTTCGATATAGGGGCTTCGGAGTAACTCGTTTTCAATTTCTTCCGGGTAAACATTCTTGCCGTTGGGTGTAACGATCAGATTTTTCAGTCGACCGCAGATCGTTAAGGTCCCGTCTTCGCCTATCTGACCCAAATCTCCCGTGTGGTACCAGCCATCGGTGAGAACTTCCGCCGTCGCCTGTAGGTTATTGTAGTAGCCGAGCATGATGTTCGGGCCTTTAGCAATGATTTCTCCAACACCCTCACTGTTCGGGTTATCAATCCTGATTTCGACTTCGTTCAGCGGCAGACCAACTGTTCCGGGTTTGCTTTTCTGAGGACTTTCGGCAGTAAGGACCGGGGAGGTTTCGGTAATGCCATATCCTTGATAGAGTGTCAGGCCAAGTTTTTTGAATCCCTCCGCAACGGCTGGGTCAAGAGCCGCTCCTCCGCTGACAAAGATGGTTTTGCTGCCGATAGACTGTTGCACTTTTGACGTGACGATCTGGCGGCAAAGCGGCAATTTAAACAGGGTGCGTGAGAGGGGTTTTGATTCAATTTTTTTCATGATCCGATCAAATAGTAGCCGATAAACAGCAGGAACTCCGAGAAGAAAGCTCGGTTTGATTTCGTTCAGATTGTCCCCCAGCTTCTTTATCGATTCGGCAAAAGCGACCCGACCACCGAGGGAGATCGGCAGCAGCACTCCACAAACCTGTTCAAACACATGATTGATCGGTAGGAAGGAGAGGGTGGTAATGGAATTGTCAAGGTCGAAATGACGGCTGGCAGCAAGAATGTTGCTGACGATATTGTTGTGGCTGAGCATCGCCCCTTTGGAGCGACCAGTGGTCCCGGAAGTATATAGAATCACCGCACAGTCTGTCGGTGAGTGGCCCGCTGGTGGTAAGCTTTGCTCTGAGTGGAGCTGGTCCATCGTCAGCAGTCTGTTCTCACGCATTAGTTGTTTGAGGTGTGCCGCTTCTGAAACAAGAAAGTTATTACTTCTCTCCTTTCCCACGCTTTTTGCTTCTGACTGCCTCGTCAGAAGTCTTTTTATTTCGATAGCCAGTTCTTCGATCTCTGTTCTTTGCTTGTCTGGAATTTCGAAGGATTCCGTCAGTCTTTTCCATGACGTCGCAAGTTGATTAAGGTTGCCTGTTATCTGTTCATCATCGGAGTCAGTTTGCGGGTCTTTGTCGAGTAAGATAATTTTTTTTAGTTTTGGCAGGTCTTCTAAGATCTCAAGAAGGGTGTCGACCTGAGAGTGGCTGACAAAGATGTGTGTTGTGTCAGAATCGGTAAGTACGTGGCGTAACTCGGCAGCCTTGAGCTCCTTGTCTATTGGTACCGCAACTGCACCAGCACAGAGCACTCCTAGGTATGCAATCACCCAACGGGGTGAAGACGGGCCGAATAAGGCCGCATGATCACCTTTTTCCAGATCGTGTGATCGCAGGGAGGCCGCCAGGCTTTCGACACGGACCCAGAGTTCTTTATAGGGTAGATCGTGCCAGCGTCCATGGCTTTTGTATTGCATCGCGATACGTCCGCTGTGACGTTGACAGCTGCTTGCTATTAATTGATCGATTGTCTGCACAAAAGCCTCACTTGCTCGGTGTTGTTTATCAAGGTAGTCTGAAAATATGAGTCAACCATTAAATTTAACTATGGGTTGTTGACAAGGCAAGTAAATATATAATATTCCGATGATCAGATTTCATATTTGTAGTGCAATAAAACGGTTCGTATATGAATAATTGCTTGACAGTGAAGAAGCCGATTTGTTACAAGTGTCGCCGGTTGGTTGCAGGCACGTAGCTCAGTGGGAGAGCACTTCCCTGACACGGAAGGGGTCGGCGGTTCAATCCCGCCCGTGCCTACCATCTTTTCAGCAACAAGGATCAGTTCCCTGCCGAGGCATCTTACGATGCCTCTTTTTGTTTCGGGAGTGACGTTATGAGCAAAATTCAGATTGAGTTACCGGATGGTTCTGTCAAGGATGTCAATTCTGGGGCGACCCCCTATGATATCGCTCTGAGCATTGGAGAAGGGTTGGCACGTCAGTCGGTTGCAGCCCGCTTTGAAGATCAGCAGATCGACATCAATACCCCCCTCGAAAAATCAGGCAAGCTCGCCCTGATTACCCAGAATGCACCTGAGGCGTTAGAGGTTCTTCGCCATTCCTGTGCGCACCTGATGGCCCAGGCCGTCAAAGAAATTTACGGAACCGAGGTGCAGGTGACAATCGGACCTGCCATCGATAACGGTTTCTATTATGATTTTTATAGTGAAACCGTAAAGTTCTCTCCCGACGATTTTGATGCAATCGAAAAAAAGATGGCAGAATTGGCTAAAGCCGATCTGCCGATTGTGCGCGAAGAGATCAGTCGCAGTGAGGCCATCTCGCTCTTTGAGGGGATGGGAGAGTCATACAAGGTTGAACTGATAGAAGATTTGGGCGATGAGGCTCTTACCGTCTATCGACAGGGCGATTTCGTTGATCTTTGCCGTGGCCCGCATTTGCCCCGAACCGGTTTGATCAAGTCATTCAAGTTGACCAGCGTGGCAGGAGCATACTGGCGCGGTGACGAAAAAAATGCCATGTTGCAACGACTTTACGCAACTGCATTTCTTAATAACAAAGAATTGAAAACTCATCTGAATAAACTGGAGGAAGCTCGCAAACGGGACCACCGTAAACTCGGCCGAGAGCTTGACCTGTTCTCTTTCAATGAAGAGGCGGGGGCTGGTCTGGTTATCTGGCATCCCAAGGGCGCTATGCTCCGTACCATCATTGAGGATTTCGAGCGAAAAGAGCATCTCCGTCGCGGCTATGATATAGTTGTGGGCCCACAGATTCTGAAAACCGACTTGTGGAAAACCTCCGGCCACTATGAAAACTACCGTGAAAATATGTACTTCACGGAGGTTGATGAGCAGGGATACGGCATCAAGCCAATGAACTGCCTCGCGCATATGCTTATTTACAAGTCAAAACTCCGCTCCTATCGTGACCTGCCGCAGCGGTATTTTGAACTCGGTACTGTTCACAGGCATGAGAAGTCTGGTGTGCTGCACGGACTGTTACGCGTTCGTGGTTTCACCCAGGACGACGCCCATATCATCTGCCGTCCTGATCAGATCGATGCTGAGGTTAAAGGGGTTATGGAGTTCGTGCAGGATGTTGCCGGGATCTTCGGTTTCGAATACTGTATGGAGCTGTCGACCCGTCCTGAAAAGTCGATCGGAAGTGATCAGGATTGGGAGAGTGCGACCAGTGCTCTGCTCGGAACCTTGAAGGAGAGCGGACAGGAGTTTGAGGTCAATGAGGGTGATGGCGCTTTTTATGGGCCAAAGATCGATGTGAAGCTTAAGGACGCGCTTGACAGGGAGTGGCAGTGTGCTACAATCCAGTGCGATTTTACCCTGCCCGAGCGATTTGACCTCAATTATGTCGGCGCTGATGGAGAAAAACATCGTCCGGTCATGCTACATCGGGTAATCGTTGGCTCGATAGAGCGATTTATCGGTGTGCTGATAGAACATTATGCTGGCAGCTTCCCTCTCTGGCTTTCACCGGTCCAGGTTGTTGTCCTGAATGTCACCGATAATCAGGCCGAGTACGCACAGGACGTATATGCGCAGCTTCGTGCAGCGGGAATACGGACAGAGATCGATCTTCGTAATGAGAAGCTTGGTTTTAAAATTCGCGAAGCACAGTTAGGTAAAATCCCCTATATGCTGGTTATCGGTGATCGGGAAATGGAAGAGTCGAAAGTGACTCCCCGTTTCCGGGATGGTAAGAACCGGGAGGCCACGACGGTTGCGGATTTCATCAACTTCGTAGAGAACGAAACGAAGCAATATAAATAATTTTTACAGCGACAGATTTCTTCGGGTTTATTGCTGTGTATTGTTGGCCGGTTCCGCCGGGATGTCTTTGGTCGGAACGTAGATTTACTGAGAAATGAGGAGGAAGACCCATAGCTAAACAGGAGACAAACATCAACGAAGATATCCGGGCTCGCGAGGTTCGGGTTATTGACGATGAAGGTGGACAGCTTGGTGTTCTGAGCATTGCTGCGGCTCTCGCAGCTGCGGCGGAACAAGGACTTGATCTGGTCGAAGTCTCTCCGGGTGCAGAACCTCCGGTTTGTCGGATTATGGACTTCGGTAAATTCAAGTATCAGCAGGCCAAGAGAGCGTCTGAGGCGAAGAAGAAGCAGGTTCGGGTTGAGCTTAAGGAAGTCAAAATGCGACCCAAGACCGACGAGCATGATTTTCTGTTTAAAATCAAACATGCTCGACGCTTCCTCGAAGAAGGCAACAAGGTCAAACTGACGATTATGTTTCGAGGCCGTGAGAACGCTCATCCGGAACGAGGGATGATGCAACTGGAAAAGGCTGTCGAGGCACTGAAAGATTTAGGTCAGGTTGAGTCGAGGCCAAACAAAATGGGGCGCTTTATGTCCATGGTCATCGGCCCGATTAAAAAATAATACCGGTTGTTCCGGTAGTGTGAATCTGCACGTCACAGGAGAAAATAATGCCAAAGATTAAAACAAATCGGGGTGCCGCCAAGCGTTTTCGCAAAACGGGCACCGGGAAAATTCGCCGGAATAAGGCTTTTACCAGCCACATTCTGACCAAAAAGACCACCAAGTGTAAAAGGAATCTGCGTCAGGCCACTATTATCAACAAGTCTGACGAGCGGAATATCTCCCAGTTGATTCCATACTTGTAAACGGTTTCCGAAACGTCGGAAACGTCGAGAACTGTAGGGACTATCTCCCCCTTCAGATCCGACTGCGGCTGTGCCGTATCAACGTAGAGAAGGAGAAGAGAGATGCCAAGAGTAAAAAGAGGATTTAAGGCAAGACGTCGTCGTAATAAGATTTTAAAACTCGCGAAAGGGTACCGGGGCGCGCGCAGCAAGTTGTTCCGTTCGGCGACAGAGGCCGTTGACCGGGCGTTGAGCTATGCGTACCGTGACCGTCGTCAGCGGAAGCGGGATTTCAGGGCGTTGTGGATTGCCCGGATCAACGCTGCTGCTCGCGAGAATGGCTTATCTTACAGCCGGTTGATCCATGGTCTGAAAAAGGCCGAGGTTGCACTTGATCGCAAGATCATGGCCGACCTGGCGGTCAATGACCCCGCAGGCTTCAGTGTTGTTGCTGAAACTGCCAAAGGCCAGCTACAGTAAGATACCTGCTGTTGCATCAAGGAGATGGGCCCATGTCCATCTCCTTTTTTTTGTATTCCGGCCAAATATTCTCTAGCCGGTTCTTTATGGATATCGCTGCACTGGAGATATTCGCACCTGCCGGATTATCAGCACGATCAACGTTAAACAACCCCTGTCTGTGAATCGTTACTCTTGACCAGAATACGGTTCCAGGATCATTGGATATATCGATGAAGGAACGTTTGGAAAAACTGCAGCAGGATGCCCTGTCAGCTCTTCAGGATGCGGTAGATGAAAAAAGTCTGCAGGATGTGAGGGTACGCTTTCTCGGAAAAAAAGGGGAATTGACTGACCTCATGAAGGGAATGCGGGATCTCTCCTCTGACGAACGCCCCGTTATTGGAGGCATGATTAATAAGGTGAAGGAGCAGTTCGAAGTGTTGTTTGCCGAACGTCGAGATGCTCTGCACCGGCAAGCGATCAGTCAACGTCTGCAGATGGAGAAGGTCGATGTGACCCTTCCGGGCCGCAACACCTTTGTCGGGCACAAGCACCCGGTCACTCTGGTGACTGAAGAGATCGTTGCCATATTTTCCAAGCTCGGATTCGTGGTTGAAGAAGGGCCGGAGATAGAACAGGACTTTTATAACTTTGAAGCGCTCAACATTCCGAAGGATCACCCTGCCAGAGATATGCAGGACACCTTCTATATATCTGATGATCTGGTCTTGCGGACCCATACCTCGCCAGTTCAGATTCGTACTATGATGCGACAATCGCCTCCGGTCAGGGTTATTGCACCCGGAACGGTATATCGTCGTGACTCTGATCTGACCCATAGTCCCATGTTCCACCAGATTGAGGGTTTTCTGGTTGATAAAGAGATCACCTTCGGCGATCTCAAGGGTATTCTGACTCACTTTTTGAAAGAATATTTTGGTGAGAAACTGGGTGTTCGCTTCCGGCCATCCTTTTTTCCGTTTACCGAGCCAAGCGCCGAGGTCGATATCGCCTGCGTTATCTGCAGCGGGAAAGGGTGTCGAGTCTGTAAGGGGACCGGTTGGTTGGAGATTCTTGGCTGTGGCATGATCGATCCTGAAGTTTTTGCTTCGGTTAATTATGACAGTTCGGTCTATAGCGGGTTTGCTTTCGGCATGGGGCTTGAGCGAATCGCCATGCTGAAGTATGGCGTGAACGACCTGCGGCTGTTCTTTGAGAACGACCTGCGCTTTCTGCGGCAGTTCTGAACCCACTTCATTACAAGGTTCGAATCAGAATGATAGTCACATATAACTGGTTGAAAGAATTTGTCGATTTTGATATCACGCCGCAGCAGCTTGCAGACGGTTTGACAATGGCTGGTCTCGAAGTTGAAGGGATGGTCGAAATCGGCGCAGGGCTCGACAGTGTCATCGTTGCAAGGCTTGACAGCGTTGAGCAGCACCCGGACGCGGATCGCCTGACGGTCTGTCAGGTTGATAATGGTAGCGAAATTGTTCAGGTCGTTTGTGGTGCAACAAATCACAAGACCGGAGATTTGATCGCTCTGGCCCAACCGGGATCGGTTTTGCCGGGTGACTTCAAGATCAAAAAGTCAAAGATTCGTGGCCAGGTCTCAATGGGGATGCTATGTTCTGAAAAAGAGCTCGGGCTTTCTTCCGAGGCGGACGGAATACTGATTCTTGACAAAGGCAGTGTTCCGGGAATGCCAGTCTTTGATGCCTTGGGGTTGAAAGATGTTCAATTTGAAATCGGCCTGACTCCTAATCGCCCTGATTGCCTGAGTGTTGTCGGTGTGGCCAGAGAGGTCGCAGCCATGTGCGGAAAACCACTGGCTCTGCCTCAGATCAATATTGTTGAGAAAGGTGAGCCGATCAATGCAAAGGCGAGCGTTACGATCAAGGATGATGATCTTTGTCCACGCTATGCCGCGCGTATGATCCACAACGTCAAGATTGGACCATCCCCCCAATGGATGGTCCGCAGACTTGAGTCGGTCGGTATGCGCTCAATCAATAACGTCGTTGATGTGACGAACTATGTCATGATGGAGTTGGGCCACCCTCTGCATGCCTTCGATTATCGTCAGCTTGAAAATGGTGATATCGTTGTCAAGTGTGCGGCATCCGGTGATAAGTTTATTACTCTGGATGAACAGGAGCACACTTTGGTCGACGAAGATCTGATGATCTTTGACGGGCAACGACCGGTTGCGATGGCTGGTGTCATGGGCGGGCAGAACTCCGAAGTTCAGGATGATACGGAGACAATTCTGTTGGAGGCCGCATATTTTAAACCGACCGCCATTCGCAGAAGCAGTAAACGTCACGGCTTACACACTGAATCATCGCACCGTTTTGAGCGAGGTGCCGATGTTGATATGGTTCCGGTTGCGCTTGATCGTGCGGCGGCGCTGATCGCAGAATTAGCTGACGGGCAGGTTGCGGTCGGTGTCATCGATAACTATCCCAAAGAGTTGCCGTTACAGACCATTGTGTTGAATATTGAGAGAGTTGAGAGTCTGCTCGGAATTTCTTTAAACCAGAGGCAGATTGGAAAGATGCTTTCCTCTATAGGATTGGTTGTCGACGAACAGAACGAAGCTCAACTGAAAATACAGGTTCCGAGTTTCCGACCTGACCTTGAACGAGAAGTCGACTTGATTGAAGAGGTCGCGCGTCTGTACGGATATGATAATATTCCCGTCACCCTCCCACGTGGTGAGATGGATTCCCGGACAACTCCGATCAAACAACAGTTAGAAGTCTTAAGCCGCAATACATTGGTCGCCGCAGGATTCTCTGAGCTGATAAATTACTCCTTCGTTGCTCCGCAAACATTCAAGAAATTGAACCTGTTGGAAGGTGACGTGCGCTTGCAGCAGGTCCGGATTTTAAACCCCCTGAACGAAGAACAATCGGTAATGAGGACCAGTCTGGTTCCGAGCCTGCTCGATACGGTTTCTCGAAACATTTCCTATCGTAGTCGAGATCTGCGATTGTTTGAGTTGCGTCCGGTCTTTTATCCCCTTGATGGGCAGGATGGAGGGCGCGAGGAACTGCGCCTTGCAGCAGTGCTCTGTGGCAGGCAACAACCTGAAGGCTGGGCACAGTCTACTGCAAATGTCGATTTCTACGACCTCAAGGGGGTTGTTGAGCAGTTACTGACCGCGTTGAGGATTGAACAGGTTCGCTTTGATGCAACTAACAGTGAACCTTATCTGCATCCGGGCAAGTCCTGCACGTTGATGCAGGATAAAACGGAGCTGGGAACCATGGGTGAAATTCACCCCCAGGTGCTGGCAAACTTTGAGATTGAAGAGCCGGTTTTTTTGATCGACCTTTCCATGGAAAAACTGCTCAAAGTTGCAGGAAAGCACCCTGGTTTTACTCCTCTTTCACGATATCCTGATGTCAGTCGAGACAGCGCGTTGCTCTTGAATGTTGATGTGAGTGCGCAGGAACTTCTTGATGTTGCAGCACAGTCCAGGATTAAGAACATTGAGGAGATAGTTCTTTTTGATCTTTATCAAGGCAAGGGAATTCCCGATGGAAAGAAGAGTCTGGCAGTCAGAGTCCGTTATCGGTCGATGGAGAAAACCCTGACAGAAGATGAAGTCAGCAAGGCCCATGGCAAGTTGATTCAGGCGCTGTGTAAGCAGCTTGATGCTGAAATTCGCTAATAGGTGTTGCGCACCTTTTTACTCTGTGATATAAAACCTGAAATATCAAGTAGATAGTTATTGTATGAAGTATAACCTGCCTTATTCGCAGGAGGGCGTATGACCAAGGCTGATCTGATTGAAAATGTCTATCTGACGACTGGATTTTCCAAAAAGGAATCTGCAGCCATTGTAGAAATGGTTTTTGACCTGATGAAAACCACGTTGGAGGACGGGGAGAAGATCAAAATTGCCGGATTCGGTAATTTTGTGGTGAAAGAAAAAGCTTCACGACGAGGGCGGAATCCACAGACCGGAAATGAGATTGAAATTTCCGCGCGGAAGATTCTCACCTTCAAGCCGAGTCAGGTTCTGAAGGCCGCTATTAACGATCAGTTGGATTAAGAGACTTCGGGGCTGTTGATGACAGCAGACATTCCGAACAAACTCTATTTCAAAATTGGTGAAGTCGCGGCAATTGTCGACGTAAAAACCCATGTGTTGCGTTACTGGGAAACCGAGTTCCGTGCCTTTAAACCGGTTAAGAGTAATGCCAATCAGCGGCTATATCGTCGCAAGGATATAGAAACAGCCCTGTTGATAAAGGACCTTCTTTATCGACAGGGCTTTACTATTTCAGGTGCAAGAAAAAAAATCCATCAAGAAGGACTCCAGCAGGCGAAGCTGTCGCAGCAGAAACTGGATGATCATTCGATGCTGCTCCGTTTGCGTGCAGATCTCCTCGACATTAAACATCAGCTAACAGAACGTGATTCATCATGATTAAGGCCGGTCAATGCTGATTATGTTGACCAACGATGATGGTGTTTCATCACAGGGCTTGACAGCCCTGGCTGAAGCCCTCTGCGACCTGGGTCGTGTCGTTATCGTAGCGCCTGATCGAAATCGCAGTGCGATAGGTCATGCTCTCACGCTGGAGTCCCCACTTCGTGCCGAGAAGATCAGTCCGGACGTTTATGCTATTGACGGTACTCCAACCGACTGTGTCAATCTTGGTATTCACGGTCTACTGAAAGAGATGCCTGCTCTAATCGTATCCGGGATCAATCGGGGCGGAAATATGGGCGACGATATCACCTATTCCGGAACCGTCTGTGCGGCTCTTGAAGCGACGCTTATGGGTGTCCCTTCTTTTGCTGTCTCACTTGACTGTCAGCGTTTTTACTCCGACAGTTTGAAAATAGCGGCTGATTTTTCACGAAAGCTGGCGCTACAAGTTGTTGAGAACGGACTCCCTGCCGATACCTTTCTGAATGTGAATGTTCCATTAGGTAAGGTCACAGGTGTTCAACTGACCCGACAGGGAAAACGCCGCTACGGCGATGTGGTTATTCGTAAGGAAGACCCTCGTGGGCGCAGCTACTATTGGATTGGCGGTGGTGACCTCGGGTTCAAAGATATCCCCGGCAGTGACTGCAATGCTCTCCTGGCAGGAAAAATTTCCGTGACACCGTTGCACATCAACCTGACCAATGACGAGTCCTTGAAGACTTTGGCGCATTGGAATATTGAACAGCACTTATCGGATTGATAATGGATTATTCAATAGCGCGTCGTCGGATGGTCGAGTCGCAGATAATTGCTCGTGGCATCAGTGACCAACGGGTTCTGGACGCTCTACTCAAGGTTCCTCGTCATCTCTTTGTTGATGAGGCTCTTCGCGGACACGCCTACTCCGATGGTTCCCTCCCAATAGGTGAAAAGCAGACCATCTCCCAACCTTATATCGTTGCAGCTATGACTGCGGCTCTTAATCTTACTGGAAATGAACGGATTCTGGAGATCGGTGTCGGTTCCGGATATCAGACAGCCGTCTTGTCCCATCTGGTGCGTCGCGTTTATGGCATTGAAAGGATTTCGGCATTGGCAATGCGAGCTCGTCGCACTCTTGATCAGTGTGGAGTCACAAACGTCAACCTCAAGGTTGGTGATGGAACACTTGGTTGGAAAGAGCAGGCGCCATTTGATGGTATCCTGGTCGCGGCAGGGGCACCGGTTGTGCCCGAAGACTATCTGGAGCAATTGGTTGCGGGTGGATATCTGGTGATGCCTGTTGGCGATCGCGAAAATCAGACTTTGGTCCGGGTCACGAAACATGATGATGGTCGTATAGAGGAAGAACAGTTGATGGGCTGCCGCTTTGTACCGTTAATTGGTGAACAAGGCTGGACCGACGGAGTTGGTTGTTTATGAGATATTATTTGTTCCAGAGGCCAGAAGGATGAAATTTGTCAGACGACTTTATGATTGGGTTCTCTCCTGGGCCGCGACCCCTTATGGAAGTCCTGCACTGTTTCTTCTGGCTTTTGCTGAAGCTTGTTTCTTTCCTGTCCCTCCTGATGTTCTGCTTATTGCCCTGTGCATGTCTCTACCGCTGAGAGCCTACCAATATGCTTTAATCGCCTGCGTCGGGTCTGTGTCGGGGGGCGCGGTCGGTTATTTTGTCGGGATGTATTTTTGGGGCAGCGCCGGTCCGTATTTTTTCCAGTATGTACCAGGGTTTAGTCAGAATCAGTTCGAATATGTGCGGGAATTATTCGTGCGCTATGATTTCTGGACTGTTTTTGCCGCAGGATTCACACCGATCCCATACAAAGTCTTTACAATTGCCTCTGGTGTCTTCAAAATTGATTTTCCAATCTTTGTTCTGGCATCTGTCGTCAGTCGGGGGTTGAGATTTGTTCTTGTCGCCTGGTTGCTTCACCGATTCGGTGTAGTGGCAAAAGAGTTTATCGACAAATATTTCAATATTTTGACAGTGTTGTTTTTGTTCCTTCTGGTTGGCGGCTTCGTTCTGGTCAAATATCTCATCTAGAGCAGGGGGTCAGTGCACTTCGCTTATGAAATTGCTGGACAAAACATATCCTGAAATCTGTTCAGATAGACTTCTCTGGGCTGGGCTTCTGTTGCTGTTACTGTTGGGTGGTTGTGTTCGGGGTGGGGTATATCATCGGGTTGAGCCTGGCCAGACTCTTTATCGGATCAGTAAAGCCTATAATCTGGATGAAATCTATCTGGCGCGTGTCAATGGCGTCACAGATCCGACCCAGTTGCAGGTCGGAACCAATCTCTATATCCCCGGAGCGACTTCGGCCCGAAAAATTTCTACTGCACCGCAAAACGACCAGGGCACAAAAGCAGTCACGCCAGCCTTGAAAACTCAGTCTAAACCCAAACCTGTGACAACCATCATAAAAAAAGCTTCGAAGCCGAAGCCTGTCGTACTCAAGCCACAACCACCGCCATCATCAAACAAGATTGAATTGCTCTGGCCTTTGAAGGGGAAAGTTATCCGTTCGTTTGGCTCGGCTGCAAAAGGTGGCGGAAAAGGGATTGAGATTGCAACCCGAGAAAACAGTGCGGTTAAGGTCGCAGCTGCCGGAAAGGTGATCTACAGCGGTGATGGTGTCAAGGGTTATGGTCACCTGATTATTGTTCAGCATAAGAGTGATTTTTATACCGTGTACGGATTCAATAGCCGCAATCTGGTAGCACAGGGTGATTTTGTCAGCCAGGGAGAAAAAATCGCACTATCGGGGACACCTCCCGGAGGTGGGGAGCCACGGCTGCATTTTGAAGTTCGCAAGAAGAAGATTGCCGTCAACCCTATTTTGCACTTGCCATAGAGGAATTGCCTACTTAGACTGTTGTAGAAAGATAATTTCACTTTCGTATAAGGGAAAGAATGTATGGACGATTTGTTTTCCGATTTTGCTGAAAGAAGCTCACGCACTGGGGATGCAGGGACCTCAGAGGGGATGGATGGGTTTTCCGAGCTTGATCAGACTGCGTCCAAAGCAGTCAATGATGGTTCGGAAAATATAAAACTGGCCGCCGAAGAAGAAGGTCATACTGCTGACGCTATTAAGCTTTACCTGAAGGAAATTCAAAAAAGTACCCTGCTGACCGCTGCAGAAGAACGTGAACTGGCGGGCAAAATTGCCAAGGGTGACATGGCCGCTCGCGATCGGATGATCGAATCCAACCTTCGGCTGGTGGTGAAAATCTCTAAACGATATATGAATCGCGGGCTCCCTTTCCTTGATCTTATTGAAGAAGGGAACATGGGTCTGATCAAAGCCGTTGAACGGTTCAAGGTCAGCAAGGGATGCCGTTTCTCGACTTACGCCACCTGGTGGGTCCGGCAATCCATTGAACGGGCGCTGGTTAACCAGAGTCGTACTATCCGTCTGCCGGTGCATGTCGCTGATGATATAAATAAACTGGTTAAGATCAGTCGTGAGCTGCTGCAGAGACTTAAGCGTGAGCCGAGCAAAGAGGAGATTGCTGATGCTATGGGGGTCGAACCTGATTACGTCAGCAGGATGTCGGTTCTTCTGAAAAAAACCTATTCCATAGAACATCCGATGGGAGATAACAGTGATTACAGCCTGATCGACACGATCGAAGATAAGAACATTGCCGACCCCGGTTCACTGATAGAAGACCTTGACCGATACACACATGTCTCGCAATGGCTGGAGAGTCTCTCTGAAAATGAGCGTGAGATACTGGTGCTGCGTTTTGGTTTGGATGATCGCGAACCGCAGACACTAGACACAATCGGTCAGAAATTTGGTGTGACACGCGAACGTATTCGTCAGATTGAGGCGAAAAGCCTGGCCAAATTACGTCGTATTCAGGAAGAAACTATCGCGCAGGGTACTGGCGAAGATAAAGAGTAACAACATTCAGGGAGTAATCCAGATGGACAAACTTAAGGAAATTATCCGAGATATACCTGACTTTCCGAAGCAGGGAATTATATTCAAGGATATTACGACACTGCTGTCTGACGCAAAGTCGTATCACCGCATGATCGATCTGTTGGCACACCGCTATCTTGGTGAAAAAATTGACCAGATTGTAGGTATTGAAGCACGCGGCTTTATTCTCGGGTCTGCGTTAGCGTACAAGCTGGGAACCGGGATTACACTGGTGCGTAAGCCCGGTAAGCTCCCTTTTAAAACCCGCAGCATCAGCTACGAACTTGAATATGGTTCAGATACTCTTGAGGTTCATGAAGACGCCTTCAAGCCCGGAGACCGGGTCATTGTTGCTGATGATCTGCTGGCAACCGGGGGAACGATGGCTGCTGTTGTTGACCTGGTTGAAGGTTTTGGTGCTGAAATCCATGAGTGCGCCTTTATGGCAGAGTTGGAATTTCTCAAAGGGCGGGAAAAACTTCCGGAAGGGAAGGTATACAGCCTCCTTAAGTTTTAGCGCTAGAAAGGCCCGCTGAAAAGGCGGGCCTTTTGCTTGAAAAAAACAGGATGGTAAGGTATAAAGCCTAGCCACGACCCCGTAGCTCAGCTGGATAGAGCAGCTGCCTCCTAAGCAGCAGGTCGGGCGTTCGAATCGCCCCGGGGTCGCCAGTTATTTCAAAAGGTTAGCGTGTTTTCGCTGGCCTTTTGTTTTTGGTGGGGTGCCAGTTGGGGTACAAATTGGCTTTTTTTAAGGAACTTCTTGAATTTTGAATTCTGATCTTGAGCGACAAGGAGGTTTCAATGACTGATCGAGACCTGAAAGAAGTTGAGACAGACGGCAACTGTTTCGTTTGCGGTCAGCAGAATGAGCGCGGGTTGAAGGCGGTCTTTGAAATCGATAAGGCTCTACAGAAAAGCCACTGCCGGATCTTTATCCCGAACGGATTTCAGGGCTGGGCTGATATCGTTCATGGAGGGATTCTCGCCTCCCTGTTGGATGAAGCCTGTATTTATGCCTGTCAGTCGGCAGGGAGGCAGTTTGTTACCGCTGAGTTAACGGTAAAATATCGAAAGCCTGTCACGGTCGGTTCAGAACTGCTGATTACTGGCGAACTTCTTGACCAGCGTAAGCGCTTCTGGCAGGCCAGGGCAAAAGTTGAAACCGGTGGCATGGTTCATGCGGAGGCGACTGCCAAGATATTTCCCCTTGATTCAAGAGAATGAGGTGAAACAGATTTACCGGTTACTAAACATTCCAGGTTATCAACCCAGGTTAAACTATCCGATACTCCCTAAGCTGGCCAGAGCTACCATTTCTCCCAGGTTGACAGTTTCATAATCTCCCTTTGCCATCAATTGATTACTCCCACTGAAGGCGAACCCCGCCTCAATCAGATGCGGACGCAGGGGAGATTCTGAAAACAGGTCGATGATCAACTCCAGATTTGGGTCTACCGAGCAGAGAAGCTTTTTCAGTAGTCGATCACAGGAAGACTCCGCTCTGGCATACCATGGACCAATCGTCTGTAGATCTGTTCCCTTCTGTAACAAGGCGACTTCGCCATCAACAGCGAATACCTTGCCGGATTCAGCGACCAGCGCCAGGAACGAGCATCGATCCTCTTGCCACGCGGAGTTGTCAGCCTGCAGCAAGACTTGCTTTTGGGCTGTAATCTCTGGGTTGGGGCATGTGCTGCCTGCCGGGAGAGTCCATCGATCAATCTGAGCAACGACAGAAAAACCGGCTTTTTCATAGATTGGCTGCCCCAATGCTGACGCTGTCAGCCATATAGATGTTGTTCCGGACCGTTTCAATTCCTGTTGAGCCGTTGAAAACAAGTGGCCGCCGTAACCTTTGCCGCGTAAATAAGCGGGTACCAGCAGGTTGCCAATCCAGGCGCTCTTCTGATGAGGAACGAAGGTAACCAGCCCGCAAAATTGGCCATTCAAAATCAACGCCCGCGCATAACGAGCCCAGATTCCTTCGAACAGCTTTCGTTCAATCTGGGGAACGCACCAACCTTCGGCTGCCGCCAACTCGTAAAATTTTTTAAAATCTTTTTGCCGTGGGATAGTGATCTTCATTCAGGCAACTTTGACCTGTTCATGATAAAGGCGGAGCAGATCTCGATCACTCAGCGATCTTTTGCAACGTTGGGAAACTTTTCGAACCTGGGCCAGCAGGGGAGTCAGGTCGCAGCGTTTCGCCTGAATACCCAGTCGCTCAAAACGTTCCTGAAGACCGTGAGTTCCTGAATGCTTCCCGATGACCAGATGACGTGACAGCCCGACCTCTGCAGGATCATAGCCTTCATAGTTTCCGGAAAACTTGAGAACACCGTCGGCGTGCAGCCCTGATTCATGAGAGAAGACCTTTTCGCCGACCACCGGTTTCCACTCGGAGACCTTTCTCTTGCTCGCTTTCTCGACCAGTTTCGATAGCTCAAAGAAGCGGCTGGTATCGATCTGCAGATTGATATTGCAGGCGTGTTTCAGGGCCATGACGACTTCTTCCAGAGCGGCGTTTCCAGCTCTTTCCCCGAGCCCGTTTACCGTTGTGTTGACAAAACGTGCTCCGGCACGGATACCGGCGATGGTGTTAGCGGTAGCCATCCCCAGATCGTTGTGGGTATGGACTTCAAGGTCGAGCCTGGTACGATCCACAAGGTGTTTGACCTTGTCGTAAGTGGTAAAAGGGTCGAGGCAGCCGAGAGTGTCGCAAAACCTGAACCGGTCAGCTCCTTCCTGTTCGGCAATTTGCATCAACTCGACAAGAAAATCGAGATCGGCCCGACTGGCATCCTCACCTCCGATCGAAACATAAAGGTTATGCTGCTTGGCAAAACCGAGAGCAACCTTCAACTGCTCTTTAACCCAGTCGCGACTCTTGCGCAGTTTGTTATGAATATGGATATCAGAAACTGACAGGGAGATATCGACCGCCTGTACTCCTGTTGCCAGCGATGCCTGAATATCAGATATGACCGCCCGGTTCCAGGTGATCAACCTGGCGTTCAATCCCAGATCGACCAGTGCCTTGACCGAGGCCTGTTCATCCTTCCCCATAGATGGAATGCCGCACTCCAGTTCACCAATACCAACTTCATCAAGCATTCTGGCGATCCGCTTTTTTTCACTCAGGCTGAAAACCACCCCGGCACTCTGTTCTCCATCGCGCAGGGTGGTATCATCGATAACTATTTGCGGCGTATCTGATTCTGACATAGGTCACCTCATAAACAGAAAAAGCCCTGACCTAATAAAAAGGGGAGGGCTTCGTTGCGAGATAGAGACCCCGGCAGCGTTGCCGGCATTTCTGTTTGAGCTATTGAGCAAAGGGCGTGCCGTTTTTCGTAACAACAGGAATCTGTGGTTTGTTCAGGATGTTTCGCTTTTAACTGATTAAATAATAGGCAGGCTGCTCTGATTTCATACCAACCCACAGCTGTTTTTGAATTCAAGACCATTGTTGCTACGGAAAATTGAATTGGCAGGACTTTTGCTTTTACAAGGAGTGGTAACGAAGATGTTGCCTCTTGCTAATCCCGCCCAAAGGCGCGACGGGTTTCTCCCTGAACTTTACGGAAGGACTGATCGTGTCATCCAAACCAAAAATAAAAGACCTGCTCGATGAGAGCAGCTGCGAACACAACAAGGTGAAGAAAGTTGCCTGCAACGCACCGACTCCCGGTGCGACCACTGGCGGCTGTGCTTTTGAAGGGGCGCAGATATCTCTCTTCCCTTATGCCGACGCCGCTCACCTGGTGCATGGTCCCATGACCTGTATCGCCTCCAGTTGGGAAACCCGTGCCACCAGAACCCGTTGGAATGGGCGTGATTTCACTCAGATGGGCTTTACCACCGATATCAGTCTCAACGATGTCGTTTTCAGTGGTGAAGAAAAACTGACCAGTGCCATCGATTACATTTTGCAGCACTACGCACCGGAAGCGGTCTTCGTTTATTCCACCTGTGTCACTGCCTTGATCGGTGATGATCTTGATCTGATCTGTAAACAGGCGATGGGAAAGTATGGGGTGCCGGTGATTCCGGTCCATGCGCCTGGATTCGTCGGTGGCAAGAATCTTGGAAGTCGTCTCGGTGGTGAAGCAGCCCTGCGTCACCTGATCGGCAGCAAGGAGCCGGAGCGGACCACTCCCTTCGATATCAACCTGATCGGTGAATATAATGTCACCGGTGACATGTGGCAATATTCCCATCTGCTCGACGAACTCGGGATCAGGGTTCTTTCTACCTTAAGTGGCGATGGACGTGTTGCAGATATCCGCACCGCGCACCGCGCCAGGCTCAACGTTATTGTCTGTGCCAAATCGCTGATCTCTCTGACGCGTAAAATGGAGGATCAGTACGGTATCCCTTCAGTGTCCCTGTCTTTCTACGGCAAGCGTGATACGTCCAACGGGCTACTTTCAATTGCTGAAGCTCTTGGTGATGAACAGTTGATTGAGAGGACCAAACGTTTGATCGCCCGCGAAGAAAAAAAGCTGGAAGAGAAGCTTGAGCCGTACCGCAAGGTTTTCGCTGGTAAAAAGACGGTTTTGAATACCGGAGGCAACAAATCCTGGTCGATCGCCTCGGCCTTACAGGATCTGGGCTTTGAGGTGGTAGGCACTGCAGTAAAAAAAGCGACTGAAGATGATCGGGAAAAGGCCCGTCAGTATCTGGGTGAGGGTGGTGTGTTGATGATGAACCCGGGTGCAGAGCAGGCACAATTAATCGATGAAAGGGGAGCCCACCTGCTATTGGCTGGTGGCCGGAGCCTCTACACTGCGATTAAAAAAGGGATCGCTTTCGCCGACGTCAATCAAGAGAAGAAGAAGAGTTACGGCGGCTACGATGGGCTGTTGAATATGGCAGAGGATTTAAAAAATGCGCTGGAAAACCCGGTCTTTAAACTGGTGGCTCGGAGGGCTCCATGGGAGAAGTAACTCATAAATCGTCAAAGCCACTGCAAGTCAACCCGATCAAGCTGAGTCAACCGATGGGTGCTACGCTGGCTTTTCTGGGTGTCGATGGGTGTATGCCGTTGATGCATGGCGGACAAGGCTGTACCAGCTTGACCAAAGTCTATTACACTCGCCATTTCAGCGAACCGATCGCTATTCAAACCAGTGCCGTTACAGATGCTATTGCCGTGCTGGACGGCGGTGACTACAGTATCGTCGAATCGGTGAAAAACATCACCAGGAAGGTTTCTCCATCACTCATCGGGCTCTACACCACCGGACTGCCGGAAACCAAGGGAGATGACATTAGAGCTGTCGCAACAAAGGTCGATTATCCATTGGTTTATGCCAATACCCCGGATTATGAAGGTGGTTTAGAGAGTGGTTGGGCGGCAACCTGCAAGGCGCTGATCGATCAGTTGGTAGAGCCCGCTGAAAAGGTCAATGACAATAAGCTGGTTCTGCTTCCGAACGTCAGTCTGCAGCCGATCGAAGTCGAAAAAATCAAAGATCTGATTGAGGGGTTCGGTTTCAATGTACTGGCTCTGCCCGACCTTTCAACATCACTGGATGGTCACCTGGGGGAGAAACAGGCGTCTCTCAGCTGTGGTGGTATTTCTGTCGATGAGATCAGGGGACTGGCCGATGCCGGGCTGGTGGTCAGTGTCGGCGATTCAATGCAAGCCTGTGCTGTGGCACTACAAAAAAAGAATCCCCATATAAGACATCAACATTTTTCGCATTTGCAGGGTCTTGAGGCCAGCGACGAGTTGATCGAAATTTTGTTGGCCGAAACCGGATTCACTCGACCACATCCAGGCGTTATACGTTGGCGGAAACGGCTACAGGATGCCATGCTTGACAGCCACTTTTCGCTGGGACAGACCCGCTTTCTGGTTGCTGCAGAACCGGATCAACTGGCTGGAATTTGTCAGTCCCTGTATGAAGCAGGAGGCAAAGTTACCGTCGCTATCTCACCGGTTGATTCCCCGCAGCTGAATAAGGTGCGCGCAGAGAAGGTTCTGGTCGGAGATCTGGAGGATGCAGAACGGCTGGCCGACGATTTTGATCTTGTGGTCGGGAACTTCCACTGTGAGGCCCTGGCTCATCGGTTGCACAAAGGGCTGGTACTGCGCGGATTTCCCATCTGGGAACAGGTGGGGAATCAATTGAAGAATGATCTGCTGTATGAGGGCGGGGCATACTTTTTGTTTGAGTGTGCCAATGCGGCGACACTTATGCGCGAACATCAGGCCTCTTGATCTTCTGGTTAAAAGTCAGGACAGGTGGGGATGCCGGAATGCGGGATCTCAACCCTGCGAAATTTGAATCTGATCTTGCCTCAAAACATTAAGGAACAGACATGCAAGGTTATACAGATACAATTCTTAAATACGCTGCGGATGACACCCGAACCGGCATGCTCGAAAATGCCCATGGTATCGGTGAAGTCGGGCTTACCGGGACTGAAGTCGGCAAACGCCTCGCGGTACGCTTTACCCTGACCACACAATCGAGCCAGATTGATAAAATTCGATTCCAGGTTTTCGGCTGCGGTTTTACCATCGCTGCCTGCGCCGCAGTCGCAGAAATTGCCGAAGGATTGACCCTTGCCGATGCCGCTCGTCTCAATAGCGGGGTAATAAACAAACGTCTTAAGGGGCTCCCGGAAGAGCGCAACTACTGTGCAGAATTGGCGACAGAGGCGTTGCAGGCGGCCGTAAAGAGCGTTGACAAGCATTCAGCCCCGGTCTCGCTCAGCTTCTCTTCAGGTACTGTAATCGCTGACCACGGCGCCCGGATCCGCGAGGATGACTCGCTCTATCGCGAGCTGTTGAATTCGGCAGCAGCGACAGACTTATCTGACGAAGACCAGCAGATGTTCGCCGGGGTCTTGACGGTCGCCGGTCAGGAGAATTTGCCCCTGGAGCAGACTCTCGGCATGGATGAAGACTCTCTCTCTACACTCTTTGATCTTTATTTTCCAGGGTTCGACAGGTCAGCACTAATCGTTGACCCCACAAGTGACACAACTCCAAGCTTCGAAGTCAGCCAGGATGTTTTGGTTCTGCTGCTTTCACATGTGCCTTGCGACGCGACGGGTGGCATGTATCAGACATCGGAGTGGTTGGCCAGGATTATTGCTGCGCGAGCAGCCCGACCTGGTCATTTATGGACAGCCATGGGCTTTTTCAAGCGGCAACAACTGTCCGAGGCCATCCGACGGCACCTTCCTACCCTGGCAAAAGCCAACTCCCAGGGGATGCGCTGGAAACGTTACCTGTTCAAACGAGTCTGCGATATGAACGGCGGGGTGATGTGTAAATCACCAAACTGTGGGTCGTGCAGCGATTACTCTCTCTGCTTTGCTCCAGATGAGAATTGATTTCAACCAGATCAAAGGAAACGGGTTCAATGACGACAGACTCTACAGACCGCTACGTTACCTACGCCAACATTGACTGCGCAGGCAATGCGAAAAAATTGATGAAGATGTTGCGCAGGCATATCGATTTGACGGAAAGAAGCAATGCTTTTTGGGAAAAGTTCAAACAGATGCTCGACCGAATCGACAACCCTGCAGGAACCGAAGGTCGGAAGATCGACGAGATTTTTTTGATTCATACTTACATCAATAACCTCTATGAAGTTTTTGAAGAATACGAAGACACAGAAGCGCTAGCTCTGCTCGACCGGATTGAGCGGGAGTGTTGTTAGATAGCGCCTCGTTCGGTTCATTTTATAATTTTAAGAAATAACTAACCACACTGAACACTGGTCGAAAAAGGAACACGAAAATCATGGCAAAAATCATCTTCTGGGAAAAGCCGGGATGCAAAGGGAACAGTCGACAAAAAGAAATTTTACTCTCTTCCGGCCATCAGTTGGAGGTTCGCGACCTGCTCTCTGAACCCTGGACAGTGGAGAGGTTGGCAGAGTTTTTTGGTCAACGGCCGGTCGAAGAGTGGTTCAATATGACCAACCCTCAGGTGAAATCGGGAGAGCTTGATCCTCAGAGAATCAGTAATGCGGATGCCCTTGAGATGATGGTCGCTGAGCCGTTATTGATTGTTCGACCTCTGATGCAGGTGGATGAAGAACGGCTCGCCGGGTTTGACGTTGAAGAGGTGCATAACTGGGTCGGCCTGAAACTGGAATCGGTTGGTGAACGAAATCCGAAAAACTGTCCCTGTATAACCACAGACTGAGCGATCAGCCATGCAGATCTCACCGATTGGTACCATCTACACGCCGTTTAAAGAGATTGGCAATATGCCGATTCAGCCAAGTGGCGCCAGAGGAGTAAGCGGGCAGATTGTCCTGCGGCCCGAGTTGGTTAACGGGCTGGCCGATTTAGACGGTTTTTCGCATATTATCGTGCTTTTTCTGTTGCATCGGGTGGTAACAATCAACCTGACTGTCACCCCATTTCTCGACCCGGAACCACACGGAGTTTTCGCGACCCGCGCACCGACCCGACCAAACCCGATCGGTTTCTCGATTCTGGAGTTGAAAAAGATCACAGGAAATATTTTACAGGTCGAAAATATTGACATCCTTGACTCCACCCCGCTGCTCGATATCAAACCGTACGTACCGGAATTTGATCAGCCTGAGGGCCCTGTTCAAATCGGCTGGCTGCAAAACAGCAAAAACAGCTCACAGAGCACCCGCTCCGATCAAAGGTTCGGTTAACAAGAAAGGAATATCTGATGACAGCTTTAGATGACGCTCTGGAAAAATACATCGCAGATGAGAACCAGCAGGCGCTGTATTACGATTTGGTCCTGAAGACCGATTTTTATGTCCCGATTACAGATGATGTATCCGGAACAGCGATGGAAGAACGTGAGAATGTCACGCCACTGATCCTCGAATCGGATGGTAAACACTATGTGCTGCTGTTCGACACTGAAGAACGGGTCAACAGTTGGGCCAAAAAGCCGGTGGCTTATGTCATCCTCGCCGGTTACGAAATGGCCAAGTACACGCCTTCCGATCTGCATTGGGCCGTCAATATCGGTAATGAACCAGCTAAAGAGTTTGTCCCGGATGAAATCAGCTGGTTGAAATCCTTGCTTGAGCAAGCGCCCCCGGCTGAGCAGATGCGCAAGGGAAACTGAATTTGCGTGACGATCGCTTCAACATTTCTGACCGGGAGCGGATGATCTGATCTACACCTCCTCCGGATGTCACGCCTTGCTCCGACTGAGGACCCCATCCAAGGAGGCTTTTCCACCGCCGGTGATCATTAAAGCCACCGCCAGCGCTATCGCCAGCAGGTGATACTCAAAACCCTCTCCGGCCTGCTTCCCGGACCAGTTCATAAAAAATCCATGCTGGAGATGAACCATCATGATTGCACCGGCCATAACGCTGGCAATGCCGAAGGCGGCAATTCGGGTCAGGAAGCCAACGATTAAACCGATTGCACCAAGAAACTCGGCTGCTATGACCAGCAGGGCAAAGACCATTGGAACTCCCATGGTATCGGTGAAGAAATTGAGCGTTCCTGAAAGGCCGTGGCCCCCGAACCAGCCCAGAACTTTTTGCGCACCATGAGGGAAAAAGACGATACCCAGCATGACGCGCATGATCAGCGGTGCAATTTCATCCCGGGTTGATAATAACTTTATGTACATAAGAAACTCCTTTCCATCACGATCTGGAAACACTCCCCACCTTCATTATACATCTAGACCAAAGACATTCCAGATTGTGCAAAAAAAAGGGCTGACACCCTATGATGTCAGCCCTTTTGAAAATGATGGCAGTGGAAGCCTCAGCAGACCTTACGAAAAGCGGACGCCTTGAACAGGGCATACAGCTGGCTTCCGATTTGCAAGTCGAGCTCATCAGCCGCCTGTTCGACGATCTGGCTGACCAGTTTTTTGCCGTTTCCGCAATCAAGTTCTACCCCGACCTGCCCCTGGTAACGGAACAGCTTATTTACTGAACAGTGCAGCAGGTTCCTCGCGCTGATCGCTTGTGGGTGTTCACGACAGAGAAGTATGTCTTTGGATGAGAGCTGGTAGGTTGTCCCTATCTTGCCGGCATGATCAGCTAACGCAAGCCGCTGCTCGCCCCACGGAAAAGACCAGAACCCGTTTTCCTGACTTGCCGAGTTCACCTCGATCAGATTGATGTAACCTGTCATGCTGCTTAAGCTGCGCCGGGCAATCTCTTCCGGATGGGACTTGCCAATCATCTCCCCTTTTTCCAGCAGGAGAACTTCGTCTGTCAGCAGCCGCAATTCATCCAGTGAATGACTGATCAACAGGAAGGGCATGGCAAATTCATCTTGCACCGTCTTCAGAAAGGGAATGATCTGACCTTTAAGCTGCTCGTCCAGTGCCGAGAGAGGTTCATCAAGCAAGAGCAGTTGCGGATTGCAGAGCAGAGCCCGTCCGAGCGCAACACGCTGCCGTTCACCGCCCGACAGTTGGGGTGCTCTGCGGTTGAGCAGAGGTGCAAGGGCCAGCACATCGATGACTCGATCCGGGTCGATCAGACGTTCAGTTTTCGGCAGTCTTTTATAACCGAACAACAGGTTCTCCTGGACGTTCAGATGCGGAAAGAGCAGGCCCTGCTGAAAAACCAGGCCGATGCGCCGTTTTTGGGCAGGTACACAGGTCTTGCAACTGGAGGAGAAGAGCAGTCGTTCACCAAGCTGAATGGTTCCTCTATCCGGTTTTTGCATCCCGGCCAGCATGCCAAAGAGGGTTGATTTCCCACTTCCCGATGGCCCGAACAGGCCGAGACGACAGCTTTCCGAGCTGAATTCAGTATTGATAGCAAAAGAATCGAAACGCTTTTCCACACTGACATAGAGACTCATGCTGGTATCTCCCGTTTCTGTACGTGAGCCAAACGTTCGCTGATAATCAGGACTGACAGAGACAAGAGGATCGAAGCCAGGCAGAGCCAGAGCGCGGCGCTCTCGCCGCCAGGCATGCCACTGTAATCATAGATCGCCAACGGGATGGTCCGGGTCAGGCCCGGAATGTTGCCGGCGATCATGATGGTTGCGCCGAATTCTCCCAGACTGCGGGCGAACATCAGGGACGACCCCGCCAGCAATGAGCGGCGAGTCAGTGGCAGAACCACATTGATCAGAAGATCGAACCGTCCTGCACCGAGGCTGCTTCCTGCGGTCAATAATTGTGGGTCGATTCCTTCCAGACCGATGCGAATGGACCTGACCAATAGAGGAAAACCGACCACCATTGCCGCCAATACCGCTGCCTGCCAGGTGAAAAGTAATGACAGGCCAAGCTGTTCGAGGGTCGGCCCCAGGCCATTCTCTCCCAGCAGCAGTAACAGCAGGTAACCGACCACAACCGGTGGTAACACCAGTGGCAGGTTGATCAGCCCTTCCAGGAAGGGTTTGCTACGAAAACGACCGAAATGGAGGCTGCAGGCTGCTATAAAACCGAACGGCAACGCCACCAGCGTCGCCACCGAGGCAACCCTGGCTGAAAGCATCAGGGCCTGCCAATCTGCGGAAGGGAAGATCTCCATATCAGTCCTTACCACTATAGAAAAGAGGTTCAAATCCGTAGCGGATAAGGATGTCCGAGCTTGCCGTATGCTGCAGGTATTTGAAGAAATCCCTTGCTGCGGCTTTCTGTTCCCCCGCCCTGGTCAAGGCGATCGGGTATATAATTACAGGTTGCAACTGTGCATCAGGAACCAGCAGTCGCATCGATTTCTCACAGAGCAGGCTATCGCTGGCATAGAGAATTGCTGCATCGACTGCTCCCTGTTCGGCGTAGAGCAAAACTTGCCAGACATCCTTTGCCAGGACCAGTTGCTGATTCTGTTCCAGCTTTTGATAGAGACCGGCTCGCTGTAACAGCTCACGCGCATAACGGCCGACCGGGGCGCTTTCCGGGCTGCCGATGGCAATCCTTTTTAACCTGGTCAGATCATCAAGTGTCGAGATCGACTTGTCTCGACCGATCACCACCAGATGATTGCTCGCCCAATTGGCAGGCCGTTCTGTGCCGATTTTCTCCTTCTCTACCAGATGAGACATCCAACGCGGATTGGCTGACAGGAACAAGTCTGCCGGAGCTCCAGCAGCAATCTGTCGGGCCAGGGTCCCAGAAGATGCAGTGCTGATAACGATCCGATGCTCAGGATTGCTTTGTTCAAAAGAGGTGGCAACTTCGCTGATAACCCCTTTGAGGCTGGCCGCGCCCATAACCCGTATCTCAGCGGCATGGACGGACAATGGAAAAGAGCACAGCAGAGTTAAACAGAACAATATGTGCAACATCAGAACTTTCCTAACATGCAAGCCGACCGGCTTCCAGCTGCTCCAGGTCAATATCATTACCGACGACTCCGGCAGCATCGGCACGGCACTGTTTGCAATGACGAGCTTGCGACAGGATCAGCTCGGCCTGATTTTTTACCATTTCCATTGTCGAATCAGACGGTGGCTCGATATTCGCAAATTTTCCAACAGGGATTACCGGAATAATGTTCATCATCGATGCACCCAACTCTCGCACCTTGACAGCCAGATCGAGAGTCTCATGATCATTAACACCAGGGATATAAACGAAGTTGACTTTGACCAGCAGTCCGGCTTTGGCTGCCATCTTCAGTCCTTTTAGCTGTTGCATCAGCAGGATCTCAGCCGCTTCTTCGCCGCGAATTCTGGTTCCTGCGAAATTGATCCACTCATAGACCTTTGCTCCGGTCTTCGGCGTCAGGGCGTTAATGGTCACGGTCAGACTATGAATATCGTATTCGAGCAAACGTTCAACATTCTCCGGCAGTCGCAGCCCGTTGGTCGACAAACAAAGTGTCATCTCAGGGAACGCATCACGGATCAGGTGAAAGGTATCGAAGGTCTTCGGGTTGGCAAGCGGGTCGCCAGGACCGGCAATCCCAACAACTTTAAGCTGGGCACCACCTTGCTTCTCCATATGTTGTTTGACCACCCGCACCCGCTCTACTCCTTGTTCAGGAGTCAGGACCCGGCTGGTAACCCCCGGGCGGCTTTCATTGGCGCAATCGAATTTACGCTCGCAAAATCCACATTTAATATTGCAACCCGGGGCCACCGGCAGATGAATCCGACCAGCCTTGCTGTGGTCACCGCCGAAACAGGGGTGTTCGGTCTCGGCCTTCATTTTCATCATTGGACATCCGCTTGCCATGCTGTTTCTCCTTTCAAACAGAAAGATGCCTTGAGTTGAAAAACCCAAAGCATCTTTGCTTTTCCCGTTAAAAATGAAAAACCCCGCTGAACAAGATCATCGTTCACGGGGCTTCATTGCCATATAATCGGGTTCGTCGTCGAACCCACTTTTTAAATTGTTCTCTATTTACTGTTAAAGCACAGGCTGTGCCAAGTCTGAAAAAACGCTGGAAAGCACAGTTTGGAAAAAAACATCGACCATACCGCCTAAACTTTGTGCAGTCCGATGATCTTTTCAAGGCACATAAACATAAAACCATTTGGCATTCAGCAGGATCTTCACAAACCCTTCCGGGTCATCCATCGTCGTCAGATGCAGGTAAGATTTTACGGCAAACTTCCCCGGTTCTATCGCCATATAAATATCACTGATCGCGTCACCAGAAACCCATGGTTCAATGGCCATTGCCCGGACAATAGCATTTTTTCTTTGTTCCGGTAACACCGCCAACTGTGTTGAATGTGCCAGGTATTCCTGGGGACCAGTACTCAGTGGTTTAATTACGATGTTATGCTGAACCACAGCATGGGCAACCTCATGAGCGATCGCTCCGGAGTAATGGACCCGGTCAAAGGGCTCTCCATACATCATCGGGTTTTCAGAGTCTTCAATGATTGAACGGTAGGACATCAGTTGGATCATGTCATTACGGCTGTCATAGTTGCCATAGGCGATGTAGCCATGACTGTCGATCCGCTCTTCTACGAGCTTAAATCTGATTTCTCGTTTTGGGGTAAGCCCGTATCTTGCCAGAAAATCGATTGCGTGTGTCGCCGCGTTGCAAACCTCATCAATAACGTCTTCCTGATCCGAGAAGATGATGACCTCCGGCTGATTTATGCAGCTGTGTTGTTCGGCGGAAACCGCAACAGGTAACAACAGAAGCAACGACAGCAAGAAAAAGACAGATCTCCGAGGCATAATCAACCTCCAATATCCAAGGGTCTTTATATAATATCTGCAGTCAAGCTTCCGTGTGAACCCCGCAGGGTACTTATTGTTATAAAAAAATGGGCAGCATCGATCTAAAGAACGATAACTGCCCTGCCATCGGCTATTACATCTCTGGAAAATGGAAAGACAGGATTCAGGAATCAGGTTTTTCGTAGTGTGCATCCCGGACCCTGGTTTCCCATTCCTTAATTATGTTTACAATTTTTCTTTCCCTGACAGTTCCCGCTGCAGACCGAATCGTGCGCCAGCTTCAGTGCATCGACAATCGGTCCAGATGCTACGATCGGCATCAGGCCGACTTTCAGCAGTTCCTGTTTCGGCAGTTCGCCAATCATCTCCGTGACCACCGCCTTACACCCGTTCAGGGCCCTGGCGATCGCGTCAAACTGGGGATGACGAAACGGATGGTCCGGGTCATAGGAACAGTATTTTTCGACAGACACCTCCTTGACCTGCTGAGGGTTGCCGCTCTGGTAATCGTAGATCAGAAAACGTTCGGCATGACCAAAGTGCTGATCGACCTCGGTGCCGGTTTTGGATGCGACTGCGATAAGCATAGAATTCACTCCGTAAATTCAGCGATAAGCTGTAAGTGGTAATACGAAAAGATGACCGGAAGTCAACTTATGGCTTAAAACTTACAGCTTATCGCTTTTGTTTAAACTTCCATCGTCGCGAAGCTGAAACACTTCTTCGGGCAGGCAACACCACAGCCGGCGCAGCCGATGCAGGCATCGCCGTTAACGACAGTCATTTTCATGTTGATGGTATCAGTCTCTTCATCTTCAATTTCGATCGGACCAAGCACCTTGCGTGAGCAGGATTTGAAACAACGTCCGCAGCCGATGCACTTTTCCGGGTCGACCGATTCGACGAAGGTCGGGGTCCAATTGGCACCACCCTTGGTTACTCCAGTTAATAAAGCCATTTTTTTGCTCCTAAAATCAGGTAAGAAGGGTCAGAAACAGGAAAGCTCAAGATATAATTTTTGGGCTTTCCTTTTTTCTGGCCCGTGTTTAATTCTTCATCAGCGCTTTTCTGAGCCACGGCGGTGGCGTCCCATTGAGAACGGCCTGCAACTTTTCGATGACTTCCGTGATCGGCTCTTCGGTTTTACTTTTCAGGGGATGAATTTTTTTCTGCACCAACCGAGCCGCAGCCGGACCTCCGATCTGGGCGACATAGACCAGGGCACAGTCAGCCAGCCCCGCACAACGCGCCTCGATCCGGTCGGCTTCGTCACTTCCCTCGGTCGATACCTGCACCACTCCGGAAAATTCAGATTCTTCGGGACCGATATCCCAGATATAAAACTGTTCAGCCCGACCGAAGTGTTCGTTAACATGAACCTTGTCGGTACTGGCAAAAGCGACTTTCATAAAGCATCCTTTTTGTTCTTTTTCAGAGACAAGTTGAAGACGGCGGGTTCTGATCATGGATTTACCCTTTGGGTAAGAGGAGCAAGGCGAAAGGAAAAAGGAGAAAGGAAGATTAGAACCTTTTTCCTTTAACCTTTTTCCTTAGTCCTGCCTTTTATCTCATCATCTCAAACCACTGGTCTTCACAGGTCTCATCTTTGATATCGAGGAACTTGTTAGCGATCATGGTCAGCACGTTGATCGCACCCTGATATCCGACCACCGGGCTGCGATGCAGGTTGACCCGGTCGATAATCGGGAAACCGATACGGAACAGCGGAATCTTGGCATCGCGCGCTGCCCACTTGGCGTGGGTATCGCCAATAATACCGTCGACCGGATCGGTGACCAGCAGACTGCGCATGTGCCAGAGGTCCTTGTTGAT
>DATFMC010000045.1:0-22117 GCA_035267105.1 Geopsychrobacteraceae bacterium | reverse complement strand
CAGGGTCCTGAAGGCTGTTCAATCGCTGGACCGAATCAACGGGAAGGTTGTTGCTCTGCAGGTTCAATTCTGTACTCCTGTGAGCCAGAAAAGAATCAGAAACAGTCTGAGGATTGAGGTCAGCCAGGGCGACGGATAGCGCGCCAAAACTGTCATTAATGATCAGGACTGAAGCTGAGATGGAAGGATCGCCCAGTTCCCTCAGAAGGTAGGCGTCAGCTGCGTCCCAGGCGCGAAGTTGATCATTATTTCGTTTAGGGTAGCGGGAGAGTTGAAATTCGCCCTGGGGAACCGAGAGAGTCTTCATTTTTTGTGATGATCTCTTTCTGAGTGCGGACCTCTGCACATAGAACTGTTATGTCAAAATACTGCTGACCAGACTCGGATTCTCAACCCTGTTTAACCAGAAGGTCTCCGGGACGCAGATAATTATTCACGAATATTGAGCAATAGCCAGATGCCGACCAACAGGAAGATAACATTGGTGGCCCAGGCGGCGACGATAGGGGGCAAAGCACCTGAATAGCCGAAGGCCAGTACTAATGACTGCAGGATAAAGTAGACGACCCCGATCCCGAGACTGAGTCCGATGCCGACTGCGATACTGCTGCCGCGCCCTCGCTGCAGGGCAAAAGGGACCCCCAGAAAGGCCATAATCAGGCAGGTAAAGGGTGCTGCCAGACGTCCGTGCATATCGACCAGATAGCGGGTGGCGTCAAAACCTTCTGCCTGAATCTTCCGCGCCACCCTGGATAACTGTCTGAAGGTCAATTCATTGTTTTTGGATTGTCCCGATTTGAAATCATCCGGACTGCGTCCCAACTGAAGGCGGTGATCTGTTTTCAGCTCACTCTTCAAAAGATCTCCTCTTTCGGATCCGAATGTTCTGATCCGCGCAGTTTTTGCCAGCCAACTTCCTTCTTGAAACTTGACGACCGGTGCTGTCAGTCGCCGTGCTAACCTCGAAGTTTGATCCAGCTCGAAGATTGTGACCCCTTGAAGTTTTTCTCCGTCCGGATCGGCCAGTATGATATGCACAATCCGGCCCTTGTCCCGATACCAGATTTTACCCTGTGCGAGAGCCTGCTGAGATTTCCCCTTCAGTTCAATGCGGAGCAGGTAGTTCAACTTCTGGGCGTTGATTGGCACCAGTTCTTCATTGATGACAAGTTGCAAACAAGAGACGAGCAGCGATAGCAGCATCAGAGATCGAATGATCCGCCAGAGGCTGAGACCGCAGGCGCGCATAGCTGTTATTTCATTGGTTCGACCGAGTGATCCGAGGGTCAGCACCATAGTCATCAGCACTGCCAAGGGTAACACCTGAGAAATGATGATCGGAATATTGTTTAGAAAAAAAGTCAGATAGTGGCTTGTTGATGCCTGAAAGTCGAGAAAGTCACCAATTTTCTCAAAGAAATCGATCAGCAGGTAGATGCCGATGAATGAGCAGAGCGTCAGCAGCAGGATGCGGAGAAAGTGACTCAGCAGATAGCGGTTAACAAGTTTCACGAGCGGCCCTTCTTTTCCCACCAAGCAGCAATTGTCTTTGGCAATGAGAAGATTCGTTCAAATATTTCAGGCGGGCGTTCAATGGCCGTTCGATGAAGAAAGAAACTACCGCCAAGAAGAAAGATCACATTCGAGGTCCATAAAGTGATGGATGTCGGAAGGTAGCCTTTGGCTGCAATGGTTCTGGACAAGCTGAGAATGACAAAGTAGGCGAGCGCTATTGCCAGGGCCAGGGCAAATCCCGAACCTTTTCCTGAACGGTTTGACTGCAGGCCCAGAGGGACACCGACCAAGGCGAGCACTAGCGGCGCAAATGAGGTCACAATGCGTAAAAAGTATTCACCTTCGAGCCGGTAGCGTTGTATCGCTGTTTCCGCCTGCACTATGGCTTCCTTCAGTTCAGCGGTGGAGAGTTCATTCTTCGACTTGTCCCTGTCCTGTCCCTCTTGCAGCTGTTTGCCGATGTCCAGGTTGATGTCGTAGCTGGAAAATGCGATCGTCTGGTAGGTTGGTTCTTTGCCTCTGGCAGCCACCGGTTGTCTATGGATATTCCCCTGTTTGAGGCGTAGCGTCAGGGTGAAGTTCTCCGGGTCCGAAATGAACTGTCCCTGTTCTGCCAGAATGGTCGCCGGAACATTCCCCTCTCTTTCGTCTGAAATGAAAACGCCGGACATCAGACCCTTTTTGTCGTCCATGTTTGCAGCGTAGAGAACAATACCATCAAATTCATCATTAAATATTCCAGCCTGAATCCCGACGTTTGCCTGATTGGATGCAATGTCAAAAATTTTGCTGCGGAAGGCAGTTGTACTTTGCGGAATCGCGACCATGTTCAGATAAAGGCTCAGCAGCGTGAACAGAGCCGCCAGCAACAGTACGGGCCTGATCAGTGTGTAGAGGCTGATCCCTGATGCCTTCAGGGCCACGAATTCACTGTCTGCGGAAAGCCGTCCAAAGGCGAGCAGAATTCCCAGCAGGAATGATAAAGGGACTGTAATGCTGAAAAAGCTGGGCAGCAAGGAGGCGAAAAGCTGCATAATGTCTTGCAGCGGAACGCCCTTGTTGATGACCATCTCCGTCAGTCGCGGGATTCTCCCCATCAACAGCAGAAAAGTGAAAATCATCAGGCTGAGCAGCGTTGGAACAACAACTTCACGGGTGATATAGAAATTTATTCGCATATTCGACATAGCCACACATATTAGTCGACTCCCTCTGATCTGTAAATAAGGGAAGCAGGCTGAAATCATTCAGCTGCGCAGATTTCTCTGAAATGTTATTGGCGATTTTTCACTTGCCTGAGCTTTGGCTGCATGGTATAGACACGCAGTTAACCATCACGCACGTTCCCCGATCCAGTCAGGATGGTGCTTCGCAAGGCGAAGACCTGCTGGAGATGACGGGTGCGGAGGCCACTAACCAAAACAAACAGGAGTAGAAAATGGCCCAGATTTCCATGAAGCAATTGCTCGAAGCCGGGGTCCACTTTGGTCACCAGACCAAACGCTGGAATCCTAAAATGAAGCCGTATATCTTCGGTGCACGTAACGGTATATATATCGTTGATCTGCAGAAGACCGTACGCTACTTCAAGACCGCTTACGAATTTATCGAAGCAACCGTAGCAGCGGGAGAAAAAGTCTTATTTGTCGGTACCAAAAAGCAGGCCCAGGATGCCGTCCGCGAAGAAGCGCTGCGTGCCGATCAGTATTTTGTGAACAATCGTTGGCTTGGTGGCATGCTGACCAACTTTACGACCATCAAGGCAAGTATCGATCGCCTGAAGAAGATTGAAGTAATGGCGACTGACGGCACCCTCGAGCTGATGACCAAAAAAGAAGGTCTGCATCTTGAGCGTGAGCGGATCAAGCTTGAGAAAAACCTTGGCGGTATCAAAAACATGACCAAACAGCCAGGCGCGATTTTTATTATCGATCCGAAGAAAGAAGCTATTGCAGTCAAGGAAGCCCGGAGACTTGGTATTCCGGTTGTTGCCGTGGTTGATACGAACTGTGATCCTGATGGCATCGACTACATCATTCCGGGAAATGATGATGCCATCCGCGCTATCCGTCTGTTTGCCTCCAAGATGGCCGACGCCTGTGTTGACGGGAGTCAGCAGCGTAAGGCGAACAAGCAGTCTGCGGCAGAAGGCAAAGAGGAGGTCGCAGAATCGGCTGCTCCAGTAGCTGAACCAGTGGCTGAGCCAGCAGCCGAACCGGTGGCTGAACCAGCTACCGAGCCGGTGGCAGAAGCTGCTCCAAAAGCTGAATAATACGATGGTGGTCGTTCTGAAAAAGGTCACAATTTCAAACTAGTATGGCCGACGGCCGGGCTTCGGTCCGGCCGTTAGTTTGACAACTGAACGAAAGAGAACAGTTCGCAAGAAGGACTGTCGAACATTTACGGAGGATAAAAACGTGAGTATTACAGCATCAATGGTATCTGAACTGCGTAAAAAGACCGGCGCAGGCATGATGGATTGCAAAAAAGCTCTGACCGAGACCGGTGGTAATATGGACGAGGCGGTCGACTACCTGCGCAAAAAGGGATTGTCTGCTGCTGCCAAAAAATCTGGCAGGGTTGCTGCTGAAGGCGTTGTTGTCGCATGTTCCGATGGCCCTGTCGGTGCCCTGGTTGAAGTTAATGCAGAGACAGACTTTGTTGCGAAGAACGACGCTTTCACTGCGTTTGTCTCGGGCGTCAGTGCTGTCGTGCTGGCCAATGATGTAGCTGATGTTGACGCGTTGAAAGCTTTGCCTTTTCCGACTTCCGAGCGGACGGTCGGCGAGGAGTTGACTCACCAGATTGCCACCATCGGTGAAAATATGGACCTCCGTCGTCTGGAGCGTTTTAACGTCGATCAGGGGGTTGTCGCTTCTTATGTTCACGGTGCCGGTAAAATCGGTGTTCTGGTTGAACTGAAATCTGAAAAGAGCGATGACCGGATTCTTGCGCTTGGCAAACAGATTGCTATGCATGTCGCAGCTGCAGGGCCACAATATCTTTGTCGTGACGAGGTCCCCGAGGCAGTGGTTGAAAAAGAGAAAGAGATTATGCGGGTGAAAGCCTTGGAAAGCGGCAAGCCTGAGAATATTGTTGAGAAAATCATTCAGGGTCAGATCAACAAGTATTTCGGTGAGGTCTGCCTGCTGGAGCAGGCGTACGTTATCGACCCTGACCAGAAAGTCGGTAAGGTCGTCGACGCACTGGCCAAGGAGCTGGGTACCGAGATTGTGCTGTCCCGTTTCAGCCGCTACCAGCTTGGTGAAGGAATTGAGAAGAAAGAAGATGATTTTGCAGCAGAAGTTGCGGCAATGAGTAAATAAGTTCCTGAACGAAGGAGTCCGCGTGGCTGACATTAAGTATCGACGTATACTGCTCAAACTGAGCGGCGAAGCACTGGCCGGAGATCAAGGTTACGGGATTGCTCCCGATGTGATCAATGGAATTGCAGCTGAGATCAAGGAGGTCGTTGGCCTTGGCGTTGAGGTTGCCCTGGTGATTGGTGGTGGCAATATTTTCCGTGGTCTGGCGGCTTCATCCAAAGGGATGGATCGGGCCAGCGCCGATTATATGGGGATGTTGGCGACCGTCATGAATAGTCTGGCCATGCAGGACGCTCTGGAAAAGTTGGATGTTGATACCCGCGTTCAATCGGCGATCGACATGCAGCAGATTGCCGAACCGTATATCAGGCGGCGTGCGGTGCGCCACCTTGAAAAGGGGCGAGTGGTGATCTTCAGCGCCGGGACCGGAAATCCGTACTTTACCACCGACACTGCCGCGAGTCTGAGGGCCATGGAGATCGGCGCTGAGATTATTCTCAAGGCAACCAAGGTTGATGGTGTTTATACCGCAGATCCAGCCAAGGATCCCAATGCTGTCAAGTTGGAAGCCTTGTCATACCTGGATGTGTTACAAAAGGGCCTGCAGGTGATGGATGCCACTGCGACCTCGCTTTGTATGGATAATAATTTACCGATGATTATTTTTGACTTGACCCGAACCGGAAATATCAAGAAAGTTGTTCTGGGTGACAATATAGGTACTATCGTGCGGAAAGGGGATTCTGATGTTTAATGATGTCCTTGCAGAAGCTCGCGCAAGCATGGAAAAAGCGATCAAGGCGTTGAAACGTGAAATATCCAAAGTTCGCACCGGCCGCGCTTCGGTTGCTCTGCTGGATGACGTTCGTGTCGATTATTACGGGACCCCGACACCTCTCAATCAGGTTGCAACATTGTCGGTTCCTGAACCGCGTTTGATTACTGTTCAGCCATGGGAGAAAAACCTGATCCCTGAAATTGAAAAAGCAATTTATAAAGCCGATTTGGGTTTGAACCCCTCATCAGACGGGCTTTTGATTCGGTTGCCGATTCCAGCGTTAACGGAAGATCGTCGCAAAGAGATGGCGAAGCTGGTCCGACGGATGGGTGAAGATGCCAAGGTCTCGATTCGGACTGCACGTCGCGATGCCAACGAAACCCTGAAGATGTTTGAAAAAGAAAAAGAGATTACAGAGGACGAACTAAAGTCCGGTGAGAAGGATGTACAGAAGACCACGGACGAATATGTCCAGACTGTTGACGAGGTCGTAAAGACCAAAGAGCAGGAGTTGCTGGAGATTTAACTCCGGAAGCCTGCAAATATAAAATAACAAGGAGAATAAAATGGCTCTCAAGATTAATGAAGAATGCATCGCTTGTGGTACCTGTGTTGATACTTGCCCCCTGGGCGCAATCGTTGAGTCTGGTGATACCTACTCAATTACCGATGAGTGCACCGAATGCCGCGCTTGTGTTGATAGTTGTCCGGTAGATGCGATCGTCGACTGATCAGTCGATAGAATCTTGAAAAAGGGGCACCATTCAGGGTGCCCCTTTTTTTTGCCTTGATGCCGTCATTTTTCTCGCTTTTCCCCGCTTGCTGAACCCTTGTCAAAATGTTATTTTGTATCCCTTAATCAAGACTTAACTCACGAATTTCGGATCACTCTATATGATGACACCAGCTCAGACATTGTCAGTTCAGCTTAAACACCTTGCCATCATCATGGATGGTAACGGACGCTGGGCTCAGCAGAGAGGCCTGCCTCGATTGGCAGGGCACCAGCAGGGAGCCGAAGCGGTCATCAGGGCCGTGGACGAATGCTCACGTCTGGGGATCCGGTTTTTGACCCTGTTTGCATTCAGTTCGGAGAACTGGGGTCGACCCGAGCAGGAAGTCACGACTCTGATGGAGTTGCTCCTCAGGTTCCTAGATTCCCAACGTCAGAAAATGATGGACAATGGGATCCAGTTGAGAGTGATTGGCGACCGCGAGAGATTGTCAGCGGAAGTTCAGCAGGCGCTACTTGTCGCCGAGAGGGAGACGGAGCAGGGCGACCGGTTGACCCTGACCCTGGCGCTTTCTTATGGTGGACGGAATGAAATTGTACGAGCTGTGCGTCGTCTTGCAGCAGAGGTCGCTGCTGGACGATTAACGCCTGAAGAGATCGATGGATCGATGTTGGAATCCGCCCTTGATACTCATGGTCTGCCCGCTCCCGATCTTCTTATCAGAACCAGCGGTGAAATGCGCATCAGTAATTTCCTTCTCTGGCAGTTGGCCTACTCTGAGCTCTATTTTACTGACACCCTCTGGCCCGATTTCGATAGCACGGTTATGCAACGTGCGTTGGAGGTCTTTCAGTTGAGGCAACGCCGTTTCGGTTTGACCGAGGATCAGCTACGTTGCATGCAGGATGCCTGTTTAAAGGAGACGAACGATTAAACAGCGTATTTTGACAGCCTTGTTTGCGCTGCCGATCCTGATTCTCCTTATCCTGTTTGCCGGACCCGCGCTGTTCTCTTCATTGCTTGGCCTGGTTCTGTTTCTGGCTCTGCTCGAATTTAACCGTATGGGCCTGGGGACGCAGCGGCGCACTGATCAATTTCTTTCTGCTCTGTGCGGGGTCGGCCTCCTGTTTGCCCTTCACCAGCAACGGTTTGATCTGTTCCTGTTCCTGTTGACCGCGTCACTGCTGCTGCTCTCTCTGAAGATTCTCTTCTCTCCCCCGCAAACTGACCTCAAGCAGACTATCCCTCAACTGGGATGGCTCGGTCTTGGACTTCTTTATCTGCCGCTGCTTCTCGGGCATTTGATATTGTTGCGACAGTTACCTGATGGTAAAGAGTGGATTTTTATGTGTTTGCTGGCGGTCATGACCTGTGACAGTTTTGCCCTTTTTGCGGGGATGAAGTTCGGCAAACGAAAACTCTATCCGACTGTAAGCCCGAATAAAACCGTCGAGGGTGCTCTTGGTGGTCTATTGGGAGCGGTTGTTGCTGTCCTGCTGGTAAAAGTCACTTTTCTGTCATATCTCGGATATGGAGAGGGGGTTCTGCTCGGGTTGCTGCTTGGTTGCGGCGGTCAGGTTGGTGATCTCTTTGAATCATTGCTCAAGCGCGCCTGCGAAGTTAAGGACTCTGGAACTCTGATTCCAGGACACGGCGGGCTTCTTGACCGTCTGGACAGCCTGCTGTTTGCATTCCCCGTTTCCTACTATGCGGCCAGATACTGGATCGGAAGTTGAGCCAAAAAATGAAACAACTTGCAGTTCTTGGTTCGACCGGTTCTATCGGTGTGAATACCTTGCAGATCGTTGAAGCATTTCCTGACAAGTTTCAGGTCCTGGCTTTGACCGCAGGTGGCAATACCGGTCTTCTGCTTGAGCAGATTCATCGCTTTCAACCTCAGGTTGTTGCGGTCGTCGCTGAAAGCGATGCGGATCAGTTACGCTCAGTGCTTGGCGCTGGGGGTCCTGAGGTTTTTTATGGTGTGGAAGGACTGGTGCGTTGTGCCAGTCATCCACAGGTATCTACTGTTGTTGCGGCTATCGTTGGCGCCGCTGGCCTGGTGCCGACCATGGCGGCAATCAAGGCGGGCAAAGATATCGCTCTTGCCAATAAAGAGACGCTGGTAATGGCGGGTTCTCTGGTCATGGATGCCGTTCGCGAGCATCAGGTCAAGTTGTTGCCCGTCGATAGCGAACATTCCGCTATTTTTCAATCTCTGGAAGGGCATCAGACTCAGGATATTCGCAGATTGATTCTGACTGCTTCCGGCGGCCCCTTCCGCGATTGGCCTTTGGATCGCATGTCCGGCATCTTGCCTGCAGATGCGTTGGCCCACCCAAACTGGAATATGGGCCGTAAAATATCGATCGACTCCGCGACCATGATGAACAAGGGGCTCGAGGTGATTGAAGCTCACTGGTTATTCAACTTGCCGGTCGACAGGATTGCCGTCCATGTTCATCCTGAAAGCATCGTTCATTCAATGGTTGAATATTGTGATGGGGCAGTCCTTGCGCAGCTTGGTATCCCCGATATGCAGACCCCGATCGCATATGCTCTCTCATGGCCTGACCGCTTGCCCTTGAATCTGGATCCTCTCGACCTGTGCAAGACCGGCAGCTTGACGTTTTCAGAACCTGATTCAGCCAAATTCCCATGCCTTGCTCTTGCTTATAGCGCCGCAAAAGTGGCTGGAAGTGCTCCAGCCGTTTTGAACGCTGCCAACGAGGTCGCTGTTGAAGAGTTCCTGTCCGGGAGGCTCTCTTTTTTGCAGATTCCCCGATTAATTGAGCAGGTTCTGGAAGGACACGACATAGAAGAATTAATGACCATTGATCAGGTGTTGCGTGCCGACCTTTATGGTCGGCATGCCGCACGTGAATTGATAGCTGGAGGTTTAATTTGATCACCATCATCTCCGGAATTGCCATGCTTGGCATTCTGGTCTTTATCCATGAATTGGGGCATTTTGCGGTTGCCAAGTTTTCGGGCGTTAAAGTTCTCAAATTTTCGCTCGGTTTTGGCCCCAAGCTGCTGTCGCGAACCTGGGGTGATACTGAATACCTGATCTGTGCCATTCCGCTTGGCGGGTATGTTCAGATGTTGGGAGAGGGTGTTGACAGCAACGGCGAAGAGGCTGAGTTGACAGAAGAGGAGAAAGCATTCTCTTTTGCAGACAAGCCCCTTTCCCGACGCTTGGCCATTGTCGCTGCCGGGCCGCTGATGAACCTGATCCTCCCATTTCTGATCCTGCCGGTGACTTATCTGGTAGGTGTACAGCTACCGGCATACTACGAGCAACCTCCCTGCATCGGCTATGTCGCGGCTGATAGTGAAGCAGCGGCAGCCGGTTTTGCCGGTGGCGACTGTCTGGCCGAAATTAACGGCAATGAAACAGGGAGCTGGAACGATGCCAACAAGGCTCTTCTTGGTTTTGCGGGTGACTCACTTGCCGTCAGGATCAATAGGGATGGGCGACAACTGACCCTGCATCTTCCGGAAGAGAACAGCAGCCTCGAAGGTTTGCAGGCGCTGGGACTCCTGCCGCGTCAGGCGGCCGTGATCGGGGGTATAGCTCCAGGGATGCCCGCGGAAGAGGCCGGACTTGAGGTTGGCGATCGAATTCTGCGGATTAATCAGAAGGAAATCTCTTCCTGGTACGATCTCAAGCCATCCATTCAGGAAACCGGGGCTTCTGCGATCCCGATAGTCGTGGACCGCGACGGTGAGCCGCTCGAAGTTGTTCTTGCGCCCCAGTTGAAAGAAGAGACGGGAGACTATCTGGTCGGGATCGCTCCAATGACAGAAACAGTCATGAAGCGGTTCGGTTTTGTCGACTCGGTTCGAGCAGGTGCCGCTCGGTCGATGGAGCTGATCGAGCTGACTCTGGTGTTTATTCAGAAACTTTTCACCGGTAACGTTTCTGCAAAGAATATTGGTGGTCCGATTACGGTCGTTCAGGTCGCCGGTCAGGCCGCGCAGGCGGACTGGTCCGCTGTTCTGTCAGTGCTGGCCTTTATCTCCATCCAGTTGGGGATTCTCAACCTACTGCCGATACCAATTCTGGACGGGGGGCATATCTTTTTTTATCTTTTCGAGATGGTTTTCCGCCGTCCCTTGTCAATGCGGGCCCGTGAAGTTGCCCAGCAGGTTGGTCTGGTTTTGCTGGTCCTGCTGATGCTGCTCGCTTTTTATAATGATCTGGCTCGACTGTGGCCTGGCTGATATGACCTTTGAGAAGATAGCTAAAGCTAAAATTCTGGCTATTGATACCTCGTCGTTGAGTGGCAGTGTGGCACTTTGTCAGGACGGTATTATCCTGGCAGAATCAACAATCAATGCCCGGAGCACCCACAGCGAGCGGTTGTTGCAACAGGTGGAGCAAGTGTTGGAGGGTGCGGGTATTACCGTTTCCGATCTGGATCTGATTGCGGTCGTGCATGGACCGGGATCCTTTACCGGATTACGTGTCGGGCTTGCGACTGCAAAAGGGTTGGCAGTCGCGGCTGACCTGCCGGTCGTAGGACTCTCTACGCTGGAGGTACTGGCGATGAACCTTCCTCTTTGTCCTTATCCCGTTTGCGCTTTTATTGACGCCCGTAAAGGCGAGGTCTACAGCGGCCTCTATGATTGCCGTTCCGGTCACCCCGTCCCCCTTTCTGTGGCATCGGTTCAGCCTCCGTCAGAACTTCTGGACAGCCTTGATGATGAGATTGCTTTCGTTGGCGATGGCGTCTCGCTCTATAGTATGATGATTGAACAAAAAATGGGTGGGCGGGCCAAGCTGCCCCCTGCACCAGCACACCAACTTCGCGCAGCAGCTGCGGCAGTCCTTGCTGTACGGAAATACAGTGAAGGGGAGCCTTCAACAGTCGAGGAACTGGTCCCCTGCTACATAAGACCTTCAGATGCAGATCTACCCAGGAAATGAGCTGGGTGAAACGGAAAAGCAAAAGCGGTACTGTTCAGTAAACAAAATAGTGTTTTAGGCTGTTGATTTGTTGACAAGGTGGTTCCGGTTTGGTTATTTTTAGAGACAGATTTTGTTACTTCTAACCCATGCGTGGAGGTGAAAAATGGATATTGATCAGAATGTGTTGCAAAACTTGTTAGATAACAACCCTCGGTTTCGCATGCTCTACGAAGAACACATGATATTTGAAAAACAGCTGGCCGAATACGAACGGAAATCTTTTCTTTCGCCACAGGAAGAGGTTGAACAGAATAAGGTTAAGAAGATGAAGTTGGTTGGTAAAGATGAAATGGAACGGATGATCGTCTCAGTCAGCTCCTGATCAACAGCTTTTCATATAGCAGTCACTTTTTACAAAGGGTTTAAGCATATGCTTAGACCCTTTGCTGCATAAAGGTTTTTTTGACACAGCATGAGTCCGTTCTGACAGGAATTCTACTGTTGTTATTGATTTAAAATGTTGAGAAAATTATTTTTTTGATCTTGAGAGATTTTTTGGAAGACCACTGAAGTATTGAGGAGGATCAGGTGAAAAAAACCGGTTCACAGATTTTATTGGAATGCTTAAAACTTGAGGGCGTCGAGAAGGTTTTTGGATATCCTGGTGGGGCGGTCATCAATATTTATGATGACCTCTTTGATTCGGAGATTCAGCATATTCTGAATCGTCACGAACAGGCTGCGGTCCATGCTGCGGATGGATATGCGAGGGCGACCGGCAAAGTTGGCGTGGTCATCGCCACCAGTGGCCCCGGCGCGACCAATACGGTCACAGGTATTGCAACGGCCTACATGGACTCGATCCCGATGGTCATTATCAGTGGTCAGGTTCCAACCCCTTTGATTGGTAACGATGCCTTCCAGGAAGCGGATATGGTCGGGATTACCCGACCATGCACCAAGCACAACTATCTTGTCCAGGATATCAAGGACCTGCCCCGGATGATGAAGGAAGCTTTCTATATCGCCCGTACTGGTCGCCCCGGTCCTGTTCTGATAGATTTTCCGAAAGACATTCAGGTGGCATCCATGAAGTTCTCCTATCCCGACTCAGTGAATCTGCGGGGATATAAGCCAACGGTCGCCGGGAATATCCGCCAGATTGAAAAAGCCGTCAAGATGATTCTCGGCACAAAAAAGCCGGTCCTTTATGTCGGTGGTGGAATAGCGCTCTCCAATGCCAGTGAGGAACTTCTCAAATTGGCAGAGATGGCAAAGATTCCCGTAACCACAACGCTGATGGCCATGTCGGCTTTTCCACAGGGACATCCGCTTGCACTTGGGATGCTGGGGATGCACGGTACCTATTATGCGAATATGGCTGTCACCGATTGCGATCTGTTGATCGCTGTTGGTGCCCGCTTTGATGACCGGGTCACCGGCCGAATCGATGCATTCGCCAAAAAAGCCAAAGTCATTCATATCGATATCGATCCGACTTCGATTAAAAAAAACGTTCCTGTCGATTTGCCAATTGTCGGTGATATCAAAAACGTTCTGAATACGCTGATTGCCAAAATGCACGAACGCGATAATGAGGTTACTGAACTGAAAGCGGCAACAGCAGACTGGCTGGCAGGGGTCGAAGACTGGAAAAAGACCCACCCGATGACTTACAGGCAATCGAAGACTGTTATCAAGCCCCAATATGTTATTGAAAAGATTCGCGAACTTACCGATGACGACGCCATCATTGCTACCGAAGTCGGTCAGCACCAGATGTGGACGGCGCAGTTTTTTCGTTTCTCTCAGCCACGCACCTTTTTGACTTCGGGTGGGCTTGGAACGATGGGGTTTGGGCTTCCTGCGGCCCTGGGCGCCCAAGTAGCATTTCCGGACCGGCAGGTTGTCGATATCTCCGGTGATGGCTCATTCCAGATGAATTCCCAGGAACTGGCGACACTGGTACAGTATCGGCTCCCGGTAAAGATTGCGATCCTGAATAATAATTTTCTCGGCATGGTCCGTCAGTGGCAGCAACTCTTTTTTGATAAACGCTACAGCCAGACCTGTATGGAACTGCCGATCGATTTCGTCAAGCTGGCAGAGGCCTACGGCGCAACCGGCCTCTCTACTGACAAGCCCGAAGAGGTTGAGTCGGTCATCCGCAAAGCACTGGACACGCCGGGTCCAGTCATCATGGAGTTTCGGGTGGATCGAGAGGAGAATGTCATGCCGATGGTTCCCTCTGGAAAGGGAATCCATGAAATGGTGCTGGCGTCTTAGGACTTTTCACACTATATTGCCTACGTTTGTTTGATATGGCAGGATTTTACTGCTGGAGAGGATGTTTACAATGAAGCATACGATTTCGGTTCTGGTTGAAAATGAATTTGGAGTGCTATCGCGAGTATCCGGACTTTTTTCAGGTCGTGGTTTCAATATTGAAAGTTTATCCGTTGCACCGACTCTTGATCCCGATACTTCACGCATGACGATTGTGACCCGTGGTGATGACCGCATTCTGGAACAGATCAACAAACAGCTGAACAAACTGATTTCAACGATCAAGGTTGTCGATTTTACCGGGGAAGACTTTGTCTCGCGGGAACTCGCCTTGATCAAGGTTTCGACTGAAGCTGAAACGCGCGCCGAGGTGCTGCGGGTGGTTGATATCTTCCGCGCCAAAGTGGTTGACGTCACGGCTCGTTCCTATACAGTTGAAATTACAGGTGCTCCTGCTAAGGTTGATGCATTGCTGGAATTGTTGAGACCGATGGGGATCAAGGAGATCGTTCGTTCCGGACCGGTGGTTATCGGTCGTGGCAGCAAGGGTGTTGCCGGTTGAGCGGCGATCCCTCTTTTTAACTTTATATCGCGAGTTCATAATATGCAGAATAAAAATCAACCGATTGTTCGTGAAGGTTATCCTTTTATTGCTCTGTTCGCCTTCATTACCTTGGTCTTCGCCCTGCTCGGTTGGGCATTTTTGACCTTGATTTTGCTTGGCTTGACACTGTTCACTGTCTATTTCTTTCGTAACCCGGAGCGGATTGTGCCGGGAGGAGAAAACCTGGTTATTGCGCCCGCTGACGGCAAAATTATTTATGTCGGCGATGCGCAGGAAGATCGATACCTGAAAGAGAAAATGACGAAAATCAGTATCTTTATGAATGTGTTCAATGTTCATGTGAACCGGGTTCCCTGTAGCGGTAAGGTCGTAGAGATGTTCTACAATAAAGGCCAATTCATGAATGCTTCACTCGACAAGGCCAGCGTTGAGAATGAGCAGGCAGGGATTCTGCTGGAAACGGATTCCGGACAGCGGATTCTTTTTGTGCAGATTGCCGGTTTGATAGCCCGTCGTATCGTGACTTACCCGGTTATCGGCGATCTCCTGCAGCGGGGCAAGCGTTACGGATTGATCCGCTTCGGTTCCCGGGTCGATATTTATCTGCCCAAAAGCTCTGATATTCAGGTTACGCTCGGAGAGCATACGACAGCCGGCGAGACAATACTGGGGACCTTAAGATGATTGAAGAGTCGACCCGCGGCGGAAAAAGAGAGAATCTGCGCAAAGGGGTTTATCTGTTACCAAACCTGATTACCTCGGGCAGTCTTTTTGCAGGTTTTTACGTCATTATCGCTTCCACCAACGGAGATTTTGAACGGGCGGCATGGTTCATCATGTTGTCGGCCATTCTCGATGGCCTGGACGGAAAGGTCGCCCGGCTTACCGGAACAACCAGCAAGTTCGGAATGGAGCTTGATTCGCTAGCCGACGTGGTTGCCTTTGGCGTCGCTCCGGGCGTTCTGATGTACACCTGGGCACTTAAACCTTACGGCAAACTGGGGTGGCTGGCAGCATTTCTCTACGTTGTGTGCGGCGCTCTTCGTCTGGCACGCTTTAATGTTCAGGTAGAAACCGTCGAATCCAAGCGTTTTGTCGGTATGCCGATTCCTGCTGCCGCCAGTATCGTTGCGACCTGTGTACTACTGTTTTTTGAACTGGGCGGAACAGGGACAATTAAAAAAGTTTCAGTCCTGATGCTGGTCTTCCTGCTGGCTTTTTTGATGGTCAGCAATATTAAATATTTTTCGCTCAAGGACCCCGATTTCTTTAAACGCCAGCCATTTATGCTGCTGGTGGGGGCAATCATGCTGCTGATTGTCATCGTCGCCAAGCCCGAAATCATGCTGTTTATTATTGGAATGACCTACCTTGCTTCCGGGCCGGCTGGGGTTCTGTTTGGACGTCGGAAAAAACAGTCTGTGGACGATCCTCCGGAAGAGGAAGAATCTCTGGAGGAATAGAGTTTTCAGCACTGGAGTTCAAAATACTTGACTTGGCCGGTAATTTCCGGTTGAATTGACTCTTGTTTTAAAAGCAATGAAGAGGAGTAGTAAGCGCTTCATTCCGTTTTAGAGAGCCGGCGGTCGCTGCAAGCCGGTACGGAACGCGTTGAACTCGCCTTGGAGCTGCAGATATGAAGCCGGATCGCTAGTATCTGTCGTGAGCCTGCGTTAAGGGATAAAGAAGGTTCACTGCTGTTTCAGCGACAGTGAACGAATCAGGGTGGTACCGCGAAGCTTTAAGCTCTCGCCCCTGTAACAGGGCGGGAGCTTTTTCTATTTAACGACAGGGAAAGGGGGTGGTTCCAGGTGGAATCTGACCTGGGTGAGCTGCTGAGAAGAGAACAGGTTGACGCTGATGGAATGAACTGGAACTGCCCCGGAATTGACCAATGGGCACCAACAAAGACGAGGATAATGCCATGAGTCAAAAAGACAAGATTATTATTTTTGATACGACCCTTCGCGATGGTGAGCAATCTCCCGGCGCCAGTATGAACATCGAGGAAAAATTACGCATCGCCCACCAGCTGGAGCGGATGAATGTCGATGTTATGGAGGCCGGCTTTCCGATTGCTTCCGATGGCGACTTTGAGGCGGTCAAAAAAATCGCCCAGACGATCAAGGGACCGCAGATCGCCGGCCTGTCCCGAGCAGGGGAGCTGGACATCAACCGCGCCTGGGAGGCTTTAAAATACGCTGGTGAGCGAGGTCGTATCCATACTTTTATTGCGACCAGCGACATCCATATGAAGCATAAGCTCAAGATGAGCGATCAGCAGGTGCTCGATACCGCGGTCAAGGCCGTGGAGCTGGCCGCCGGCTACACACCGAATGTCGAGTTCTCTGCCGAAGATGCGGTGCGGACCCGATTACCGTTCCTGGCCCAGGTCATCGAAGCCGTCATCGCCTCCGGGGCGACGACGGTCAATATCCCCGATACCGTCGGTTACACGGTTCCGTCGGAATATTACGATATCATCAGTTATCTCAAGCAGAACGTCAGCAATATCGACAAGGCTGTTATCTCCGTTCACTGCCATAATGACCTTGGTCTTGCCGTAGCGAACTCGCTTGCCGCCGTCCAGGCGGGCGCACGTCAGGTCGAATGTACGATCAACGGGATCGGTGAGCGCGCTGGAAACTGCAGCCTCGAAGAGATTGTCATGACCTTGCGCACCCGCAAGGATATCCTTGATTTCACCACAGACGTTGCCACCGAGCAGATCACCTATTCGAGCAAGCTGCTCTCTACGATCACCGGAATTCAGGTTCAGCAGAACAAGGCGATCGTCGGCGCCAATGCGTTTGCCCACGAGGCCGGGATTCATCAGCATGGCGTGCTGATGGAGAAGACGACTTACGAGATTATGACCCCGGAGTCGGTCGGACTCAACCAGAACAAACTGGTCCTGGGTAAGCACAGTGGCCGCCATGCCTTTATCGATCGGATCAAAAGCCTTGGCTATGATTTGAACAAGGAAGAGACCGAAAAGGCGTTTGTCCGTTTCAAGTCCCTTGCCGACATGAAAAAAGAGATTTTCGATGAAGATCTTGATGCCATTATTGCCGACGAAGTGTTGCGAGTTCCTGATACGATCAAGTTGCTGCAGATGAACGTCAGCTCCGGTTCTTTCTCCGCACCGACCGCCACGGTTGAAATGGAAATTGCCGGCGAAGTGAAAAAGACCGCAGTGATTGGCGATGGTCCGGTCGATGCGACCTTCAAGGCGATCAAACAGCTGACCGGAAGCGAAGCTCCTCTGCTCAACTTTTCGGTTGGCGCCATTACCGGAGGCACCGATGCCCAGGGGGAGTGCACCGTGCGGTTAAAAGCCGATACCGGGCGGGAGGTCCTCGGCCAGGGTGCGCACCCGGATATTATCGTTGCCAGCGCCAAGGCCTACATCAATGCACTTAATAAAATTGCCAGCGTCGCCAATCGGACGCGAGGCCCGATCTGATCGTTTCATAACAAGAGGATGACAGGAGATTTCATGGGCAAGACATTAGCTGAAAAAATATTTGAAACCCATTTGCGCGACGAGCCGTTCGCCGGGACCAAGGTGCTTGGCCTTGATCGGGTCCTCTGCCACGAGATCACGACACCGGTCGCAATTGCCGATCTGGTCTGGCGTGAGAAGGACCGCGTCTTCGACAAGGACAAGCTGAAAGTGGTCATCGATCACGTGACCCCCTCCAAGGACAGCAAAACAGCCACCCAGGCGAAGATTCTGCGTGACTGGGCCCGGCGGCACGAGATCCCCGATTTTTTTGATGTCGGACATAATGGTGTCTGCCACGCGATCTTCCCGGAGAAAGGCTACATCCGCCCTGGCTTCACGGTCATCATGGGTGACAGCCACACCTGCACTCATGGAGCCTTCGGCGCCTTCGCGGCCGGTGTCGGAACGACGGACCTGGAAGTCGGCATCCTCAAAGGGGTCTGCGCTTTTCGTGAACCAGCCACGATCCGGGTCAACCTGAACGGTGCCCTGGGCAAGGGAGTTTACGCCAAGGACGTGATTCTTTACGTCATTGGTCAACTCGGGGTGAACGGTGCCACCGACCGGGTCATCGAATTCCGGGGTGATGTTGTCGACCGGATGAGTATGGAAGCGCGGATGACCCTGTGTAACATGGCGATCGAGGCCGGTGGCACCTCCGGCGTTTGCATGCCCGACATGACCACTGTCGATTATCTCTGGCCGTTCATCCAGGATGAGTTCGCCAGCAAAGACGAGGCCCTGGCTGAATACAGCAAATGGGTCTCTGATGATGACGCCGGCTATGACAAAGTTCTGGACATCAACGTCTCGGAACTGGAGCCGATGGTCACATACGACTACAAGCCTGATTGTGTTAAGCCGGTCAGCGAATTGGCCGGAACCCCGGTCGATCAGATCTATATCGGCACCTGTACCAATGGGCGGATCGAAGATTTACGCCAGGCCGCAGAGGTTCTCAAGGGGAAGAAGGTTGCATCAACAGTTCGCTGCATTGTCTCGCCGGCGACGCCGAAAATCTTCAGCGATGCACTCGCCGAAGGGATCATCCAGATTTTCATGGATGCCGGCATCTGCGTCACCAACCCGACCTGCGGTGCCTGCCTGGGTATGAGTAATGGTGTCCTGGCCGAAGGTGAAGTCTGTGCCGCCACCAGCAACCGCAACTTTAACGGGCGGATGGGCAAGGGGGGGATGGTCCACCTGATGAGTCCATCGACCGCCGCTGCAACCGCAATCACTGGCAAGATTACCGACGCCAGAAGCCTTTAACAGGACAGGGAGACGAAGAATGCAGAAAAAATTTGGTGGATCGGCAATCTTTCTCGATCGGTCCGATATCAATACAGACGAAATTATCCCGGCCAAGTACCTGACCGAAGTGACCAAGGAAGCTCTGACCCCGTATATCCTGGAAGATCTCAAGCTTGACGGCTTCGATCCGAAAGGTGAGCAGCTTAAAAATGCCACCGTTGTCGTCACCCGCGAAAATTTCGGCTGTGGCTCTTCGCGCGAGCATGCGCCGTGGGTGTTCGAAGTTAACGATGTCCACACCGTTATCGCCGAAAGTTACGCCCGGATTTTTCGCCAGAATATGTTCAACTGTGGCATGCTTGCTATCGAACTGCCCAAAGCGGACATCGATCAGTTGATGGTGCTGCAACAGCAGGGGCAGGTGGACATCAGTGTTGATCTGGAAAAGCAAAAAGTCGTAGCAACCGCCGGTGCGGATGAAAAGAACTTCTCATTCGAGATCAGTCAGTTTGACAAGGCTCTGGTTGAAGCGGGCGGCTGGGTCGAATTTGCCGACGCGCGTTACTGATCAACAGGTCTGAACATTATTTCCAAGGGCCGGAAGTTCATGCTTCCGGCTCTTTTTGTTACCCAGAAAAGAGAATTTGATGGATTTTAACTCGTTCGAGTTTCATGCAAGTGTCGCCAAAGGCGTAAAGGTCGCCGGTTATGTAACACCCACACCAATCCAGGAGCAGGCGATCCCGGCCGTCATGCAGGGTGCCGATGTGATGGGCCTGGCGCAAACCGGAACCGGTAAAACGGCAGCATTTGCCCTGCCGATTCTGCACCGCCTGATGCAGGGAAAGCGCCGCGTTGTCCGTGCTCTGGTCGTTGCGCCGACCCGCGAGCTCGCAGAACAGATCAACGATGCGATCAACACCCTCGGTCGCGAGACCGGGGTGCGCAGCATCACCGTTTATGGTGGGGTGAATATTAACCCGCAGAAAAACAAGCTGAAGCAGGGTGTAGAGATCGTCGTCGCTTGTCCGGGCCGACTGCTTGACCATATCGGTCAGGGAACCATCGATCTGAAAAGCATCGAGGTGCTGGTTCTGGACGAAGCGGACCAGATGTTCGATATGGGCTTCTTTCCCGATATCAGGAAAATACTGGGGCACCTGCCGAAACAGCGGCAGACCCTGCTCTTCTCAGCGACCATGCCTGTTGAAATAAGGCGCCTCGCCAATGAGGTCCTGAACAACCCGGTCACCGTCCAGGTTGGCAATACCGCCCCGGCTACGACCGTCAGCCATGCACTGTACCCCGTCCCGCAACATCTCAAGACGGCGATGCTGATGGCGCTGCTGGAACATGCCGACACCGAATCGGTTCTGGTTTTTACCCGAACCAAGCACCGGGCCAAGCGGCTGGGCGAACAGTTAATCAAGAAGGGCTACAAGGCGGCCTCTCTGCAGGGGAACCTGTCACAGAACAGGCGCCAGGAAGCCCTTGGCGGGTTTCGTGATGGAACATTTCAGATCCTGGTGGCAACCGATATCGCTGCCCGTGGCATCGATGTCAGTCAGATCTCTCATGTCATAAATTACGATATCCCCAATACCCCCGAAGCCTATGTCCATCGCATCGGGCGAACCGGCCGTGCGGCGCGAACCGGCGATGCTTTCACGCTTGTATCAGATGATGATAAGGGCCTGGTCAAGGCGATCGAGAAGGTTCTTGGCGGTGCTATAGAGCGACGCTCTTTGGATGGATTTGATCTGGGCGCGCCCGCACCGGCAAAGAATAAAGAGTTCTCCCGACCACCTCGAAAACCGGCACCAGGCAGTCGACCGAAAAAGGCTAAAGCTGCCGCTGGTAAAAAGAGTGAATCCGGCGCTGGTTCCAAGCCTGCCAAAGCCACGAAAAACAAGGAACAGGCGGAGCAGAAGAAAACATCACCCAGTGGTGAAAAGCCTCGTAGAAGACGTCCCAACCGCTCACGGAGAAAACCACAATCAACATAGTCAGGTGTAAACAGTCTCCCTCAACACCGACAGGCCTGGATTGAATTGTTGACATTGCAGTTTGCAGGGCTTAGATTTGTTCCTGAATGAATCGAGGGGGATAAGGAATGATTCGAAGGATTGAAAAATAATGAGCCGACGCACCAGTTATCAACGAGTGCGTCGGCTCATTATTTTGTTTGTTCAGGAAATGTTCTGGAAGGCCTGATCTTTTCCAGTTCTCGCACTTTTAGCACGTGTCGCATCGATAGTTAAAATTTCATGGAAGGGGGGATAATGAAGGGACAAAGTCACGTACTCAGCAAGGCCATAATGGACGTGGTCGAGAATCAAATTATTTTAAATGATCCACCAGAGACAAAACAGACATTGGAGCGGCTTATTGCCGAGGGTTATTCAAGAATCGAGGCGAAGGTGTTTATCGGCGATATTTACTTTTCAGAATTATTGGGGCAATTGCAGGCAAAGAAACTGTTCAACCCTGAAAGGTACGTATCAGCCTTGAGCAAACTCCCAAAAACGTCAGAGTCGCTTGGTCGCAAATTATAACCAATCGCCAGAGTGCTATGTTTGAAGTCGCCGGATCGCCCACAATTTGACAATAAATGGGCATTATGTCCCCGGATTTCCGTTAATTATCAACAATAATGTCTTGGCCCCATTATCCCGATAAGTGGGTCGCCCCATTATCAGGGAAATGGGGAACACACTTATTCCCTGTTAGAAACCAAATGATGAAAAAGCACCTGTCTTACATATTGATCAGTTCTGCGCTGTTGTTTCTTTTTGCTTGTGCAGGGTTTGTAAAGATCACACTCACCGTGGTCGACGAAGAAGGTTTGCCAATTGAAGCTGCCGATGCGGGAGTTGCATTTGAAAAAAATATCGGTTGGGGCACAAAAGTAAATCCGCGAGACAGCCTTACCAACAGGGAAGGAAAAGCTACTTACTCGGGACAATGTAACGGGCACATTGCCTATGGTGCGGAAAAAGATGGGTATTATCCCAGTTACTACACCTACGACTTCAAAGACGAGGACCTTTCGAAAAAAGAGTTCACTGTGCTAATGCGTAAAATTGTAAATCCAGTTCCTATGTACGCAAGAGACATCCATATGAACTCAATTGAAATCCCCGAAAGCAACAAAGATATTGGTTTTGATCTTGTTGAATTTGACTGGGTTGCACCATATGGGGATGGAAAACACCCTGATTTTAGTTTTAACCTAATAA
>DATFMC010000044.1:0-19640 GCA_035267105.1 Geopsychrobacteraceae bacterium | reverse complement strand
GTCAGTCACTACCTTGACCACATTGGGATTATAAAAATCATCGACCCTGTCGATCCGGCTCTTCAGAGTTCCCATCTTGATTGAGGGCTGATCCAGTAAAGGCTGAACTGCCTGGTCTATCATGAGCGGGTCGATGAGTGGTTCATCACCCTGGACATTGACGATCAGGTCAGCGTCAAGTTGTATCGCGACTTCCGCCAACCGATCAGTTCCGGTCGGATGATCAGCACGGGTCATCATGACCTCCCCGCCGAACCCTCTGACTGCCTGCTCAATACGCAGATCATCCGTCGCCACAATCACGCGCTTTATAGTTTCGGAACTGCTGACTCGCTTATAGACATGTTCAATCATCGGTCGTCCGTGGATTAACGCCAAGGGCTTACCCGGAAAACGTGTCGAAGCATATCGGGCAGGAATAACAGCAGTCACTTGCATAAGAACACCTCTACTCCAGAGTAATAAACAATGAACGGCGGGGCTGACCGTCTACGGCGCGACTGACATGTCCCCGACCTTCGACATCTTCAGCCAGCAGAATATCTCCATCATGAAAAACTCGACGGGTTCCATCCCCAACTTCAATCTCGACTGCACCTTCCAGAATTACCACATATTGACGACAGGGGGCATTATGCCAGCAATAGTCGTAATCACCGCCAGTGGTGCGAAAGATGACGCCGGTAGCTGCGACCTTCTCGGAAAGGAAACCGATATCTCCCGCATCGGCAAGCTCCATTTCGAAATCTTCAAAATGTGATTCACCGACCGCGTCTGCGAAAATGCGGGTGACTTTCAAAGCGAAACCCTCCGGATAAAAAAGAATGTGCGACGTCAGCTAGAAGCCAGAACCAGACGACGAAAGGATTCTGCAGCTGAAGACAGTTGCCGACCACTGCGTTGCACCAGGTAAAAGGGACGACTCAGTGGTTCTCCTGCCAATTTCAGTGCAATCAGATCGCCTCTGCTGACCTCATCGGCAACAGACAGACCAGAGATCACCGCGACCCCCAGCCCTCCACGCACACCCTGCTTGACTGCTTCGTTGCTGCCCATTTCAGCCAGGACACGCAATTTTGCCGGTTCAATGCGGTTCTGCCTTAAATGTTGTTCAAGAGTTGTTCTGGTCCCTGACCCTGCCTCACGCAACAGCATCGGCTCATCCAGCAACGTTACGGGTTCAATCGTTTCCCGACCGGCCCATCGATGTGTCGGAGGGACGATCAAAACCAGCTCGTCGCCAAAACATGCGTGCCAGTCCAGACCGCGTGCCATGCTCATGCCTCCCACCAGAGCCAACTCAAGCCGTTCCTGCGACAGATCATCCAGAATCTGTCCGGTTCCGGAAATCTTGAGCGTGATCTCGGCACCAGGATTCTGATTGGAATAGGTTTCAATCAGGTGCGGCAACAGGTATGCGCCAGGAATGGTACTTGCCCCCAGAGACAACAAGCTGCCAGCACTATCTCGCAGATCGATAACAGCTTTTTTTGCTTCATCGCGCAATTGCAGAATGCGTTTCGCATAACGATAAAGAATCTTTCCGGCAGGCGTCGGCAGGACTTCCCGTCCCATCCGGTCAAGCAGCGTCTCACCCAGAGTTTCCTCCAGCAGTCGAACTCCCTCGCTGACCGTCGGCTGGGTCAGGTGAAGCTTCTCAGCTGCCCGGGTAAAGCTTTTCAACTCCAGAACCTGGCAGAAGAAATCGAGTCGTTTCATATCCATATCTGCACGCTCCAGAAGGGCACAGGAATTCATTCTCCATGCAGAACACCCTCCGATATCCTAACGTCCTATTGACGCTTAACCAGTGCCAAGAACCGGACAATATTAACGGAAGACATGATTGAGAGAAGGCTCTCTAATTTCATGACAATTGGCGCCTGCGAACTAACCCAAAAACCAGCAGCCAACCGCCGATGATGATCAGGCAAGCCCAGGGCAGCAGGTCGCCGAAGCGATTATAGAGTGTGGGGTTCGCTCCAAGACCGACCATGCCAACCGTCTGCAGGGTTTCAAACAATGGGGTGGCGACTGTCACTCGGCCGCTGGGGGTCACCAGTGCCGAAATGCCGGTATTGGCTGCCCTCGCAATCCAGACCCGGTTCTCGATGGCTCGAAATCGGGTCATGGCCAATAGCTGACTGGATGCCGGGGAGTTTCCAAACCAGGCATCGTTGGTGATATTGATCAGCAGATCGCTCCCCTGGCGAACGTAGTTTCGTGCCAATTCGGGAAAGATAGCCTCATAACATACCAAGACCCCAAGAGAATGACCATTAAGGGCTAGCGGTTGAACGCGCCCGGCTGAAAAATCACCGACCCCTACAACCAGTTTGTTGATGAAAGTAAGCAACTGCCCCAGCGGCACATATTCACCAAACGGCACCAGATGGATTTTGTCACTGCGCCCCAGGAATTGACCTTCAGGCGAAAGCAGATAGGCGCTGTTATAGTATCGAACATCTCCGGCCTGAGCATCCCGTTCATAAGCAGGGCTACCGACCAGCAGATAACTCTCGAGATTTTTGGGAACGGATCGCACCTGCCTGCTTAACGGATTGTCATCCTGCAGATAGAAAGGGGCGGCCGCTTCCGGCCAGATGATCAAATCAACATCAACTTCAGCCGCTTTCAGCGAGAGATTACGATATTTTTCCACGGTCGTCTGTCGCTGATCCATGTTCCACTTGACCGCCTGATCAATATTCCCCTGAATCAAAGCGACCTTCAGCTGCTCATCCCTGCGGTCCGGGTCAGCCCTGAGGCTCCAGTAACCGTAGCCAAGATGCCCCGCCAGCAGCAACAGCACAACAACCGCGGCCAGGCGGGGAAACATCCTTCCGGGCTCTGCAAACAACCCGGCAACTGCACAATTTATCAAAATCAACAGCAAGGAAACCCCGTAAACGCCACTAATGTCAGCGCTCTGGATCATCCAGGAAAAGTTCTGCTGGCTATAGCCGAGCAGGCCCCAGGGAAACCCGGAAAGAACCAGCCCGCGAAGAAATTCCAATGCAACCCAGATGATCGGCAGCGTCACGATAACGGGGAGGCCCAGCAAAGACTTAAGTCGACAGGTCAGCCAACTGGCGACACCGAAAAAGAGCGCCAGGTAAGCAACCAGCAGCAGATGAGCGATCAAGGAGAAGAACGGGTGCAGCTGCCCGTAGGTGGTCATGACAATATTGAGCCAGTAGAGCAGTGGCGCAAAGAAAGAAAAACCCGCGATGAACCCGCTGGCAAAGGGGCGCTTCGACATGACCAGCAGCATCGGCACCAGAGCGATCCAGGCGACAAGGGCCAGGTCTGGACCGGGGAAAGCACAGGCCAGAAGAAGGCCGGAACCGGCAGACCAGAGCAGGGTTTGATCTGGGCGTGGGAGACGGATCATTCAACTGCGTCCAGAGAGGGAGAGAGCTGTTCCGCAAAACAGACGCGCAACTGCCTGATCGCCATAGGGTCAGCAGAAACGATCACAATCTTCAGGCCATTAATACCGATAGATTCGCCGCTGGCGGGCACATGACCCAGATGCTCGACGAGATAACCACCCACAGTGTCAAACTTTTCCCGCTCAACCGCCAGCCCGAAATATTCCTCGAATTCTTCAATCGCCAGCCGGCCATCCACCAGCACGGAACCATCCTCTTGCGGGATCAGGCACTCCTCTTCAAGGTCGTATTCATCCTGAATCTCGCCAACGATCTCCTCAATCAGGTCTTCAATCGTAATCAACCCCGAGGTACCGCCGTATTCATCAATGACAATAGCGACATGGACTCTTCGCTGACGAAACTCTTTGAGTAACTCGCTGACACTTTTCGATTCGGGAACCATATAGGGGTGACGTAACACGTCATCCAGAGAAATTTCCTCAAGAGGCTGCCCCCAGTATTTGAGCAGGTCCTTGGCATAGACAAAACCGATGATATTGTCGTTGGTATTTTGATAGATTGGAATTCGTGAATGCCCGGAAGCTATGATCTCCTTAAGGACCTGGGAGAGTGGTGCCTCGCGATCACAACAGACCATGCTGGTACGGGGCACCATAATTTCACGAACAATGGTCTCATCCAGTTCGAGGATCGACTGCATCATCTCCCCCTCGTCCTCATCGATGATCCCTTTCTGTTCAGAAGCGTCGATCCACTCCTGCAGTTCCTCTTCGGAATTTGCTCCGGGTTTCCCGGAAAAAAGTCCTTTCAATTTTGCCGACCAGCCAGATGAGTCGCCAGAATGGTCACCGTCCAAGCGTTTTTCCCCTTTCTGTTTGTTGTAGTTTATTATATCAAATAGCCATCAGGGCTCAAAAATTCGCCCTGCAACTGTAAAAACAACTCCTGCTCGCGTGCTTCCATCTCTTCCGCCTGCTCCCTGGTGCCACGCTCATGATCGAAGCCAAGCAGGTGAAGCACACCGTGCAGCAGGAGAAAAACCAGCTCATGTTCAAAGACCACCCCTGCTTCGGCGGCATCACTGGCAGCTCTTTCCGCAGAAATAACCACATCACCCAACAGTGTTGGATGAACCCCTCCTCCTTCGCCTTCCTGCATGGCGAAAGAGATCACATTAGTCGGCCGATCACGCTGCAGATAATCCCGGTTGATTCCCTGAATTGTCTCATTATCGACAATCAGTATCGACAGTTCAGCATCAGGACATCCCGAGGCGCTTAAGATCTTCCGGGCTATCTTTCTCAGCGGACGTTTCAGAATCTTGTGCTTCTTTTGCTGGTTTTCGATCTGTATTTTCATTCTTGTCACTGCTCTCAGGTTCTTTTTCTCGCTCGATATGGACCGGCTCAGGATAATCGATCCGATGGTGAAAAGTTCCAGCCAGGACCATGTTGAAACTTTTAGCAATCAGATGCAGGTCCTTAAGGGTCAATTCACATTCATCGAGCTGCCCGTCGATAAAGACATTATTGATCAGCTTCTGCACCATCCCCTGAATCCGGGCCTGGGTCGGATTAGTCAATGTTTTGCTGGCCGCCTCAATCGCGTCAGCCAGCATAATCAGGGCAGCTTCCCGTGTCTGTGGTTTCGGCCCGTGATAACGATAATCCCGTTCATCAATCTGCTGAACGCCCGGATTGGCTTGATTCTTGGCCCGGTCATAGAAAAACTTGATCAGCGCGGTCCCATGATGCTGTTGTATGATATCTATAATCTCTTTGCCCAGCTTGTGCTCTCTGGCCAGTTCCACGCCGTCCTTAACGTGTGAAGTTAGAATTAATGCGCTCATGGACGGGGCCAGCTTGTCATGGCGATTTCGCTGACCATCGGAATTCTCTATAAAATAGAGCGGCTTTTTGATCTTGCCGATATCATGGTAGTAGGCAGCAACCCTGGCCAGAAGCGGGTTGGCATTAATTGCTTCGGCAGCGACTTCAACCAGATTACCGACGACAATTGAATGGTGATAGGTTCCTGGCGCCTGAATCATGAGTTCACGTAGCACAGGTGAATTCATATTGGCCAGTTCCAGCAGTTTGACATCTGTTGTGTACTTGAAGCCGGATTCGATCAGCGGAATGATTCCGTTAACGAACATGGCGCTGAACAATCCTCCGAACAGGCCCATGCAGAGCTTGTAAGCCAGCTGAATCTCTAGGGTTCGGCCGGCCATGAAGTGAATCCCGATCAGCAGAGCACCGTTGGTCAGGGCCACCCAGAACCCCGCACGGTAGAGGGTAGAGCGCTCCTTACAATGACGCACACCATGGGCACCGACCAGGCTGCTGGCCAGCACGTACAGGGCCATAACCAGACTGTTTCCGAACAGAATACCGACCAGCAAAGAGCAACAGATAGAAAAAATCAGTGCCGATTCAGAGTTCAGAACGATACGAACCAACATCGCACCCAGCGCGAAAGGAATCGCGTAATAATAACTGGATGAATCGATATAAGCGAAGGTACTCTCAAGGCCTGTCGCCACAAAAATAGCAATTTTAATCAGAACGAACAACCCGAGAAAAACCAGTGACAGGAAAAACAGATCTCGGGAATCTGGGCGAAACTTGCGGATATTATTCATTGAAAAGTGGTAACCGGCGTAGATCAACAAAACGATACAGACCAGAAGACCGAAAGCCGTCTGCAATCCTCGGTCATCGCGACCTAAATCGCGCAACGCCCTGAGCTTGGAAATCTGCGGCAGGGTTACCCTCTCCCCCTCGCGGACAATCATCTCTCCTTTTTTGATCTGAAACAGAACCGGAGTGACCTGGTCCCAGGCTTCCAGGCGGCGAGTCTCTGTCTCCTGCTGATTGAAGGTCAGGCTCGGCCGCAATTGCTGCTGCATCAATTCCAACAGAGTCTCCCGTTGATTCACCGAGAGGCTCTGTATCTCTTTCAACAGAGCCTGCCCCTGCTTGAGAGTTTCTTCCAGTCCGGCAACGTTGGTGATATCAAAACGGGTCGTTTCAGTCTGACTTTGCAGATTACGAACAACTATTCCCTGCGACAGATCCGTATCAAAAAGTTGCCTGTTAGCGACGATCGGCCTGGCGAAAATTTTCTTCAGTATCTGCCCCAGCTGTTGGATGAGTCCGGCATCAAGAGGGAGAGTTCGCAATGTTTGTAACTCCCCTTCGGCCAGAAGGAGTCCGAACGCTTCTTCAACCTGAGCACGAAAAACATCGGGGTCAATGCTCATCTCCTGCTCTGCCGCCTGTTGCTGAATCAGAGTCAGTCCCCGAATAAACCTTTCCGCCGCCAGACGACCGGCAGCCGAATCGTAGTCATAGAGCGGAAGAACAGAGGTCCGCGCTTCCTCTCGCTTTGACGCGGTCAGCGGTTTGTCCTCAAGCAGCAGGTCGCGAGGGGATTTAATATCACGGGAAGCGATGTCTCCCGGCGCGTAGTAATCGGGAATAAAGCCACCTTTGGGGACAATGATTAAGGTCAGCAACAGACCTACGGCAAACAACAGAATCAAACCGGTGGAGCGACGATTCCATTGACGTCCACTGCGTACCTTTGAGCTGAAAAACGCTGTACGGCTTTTATGCCCCTGGTCCTGTTCTTTTTTTGTCATATTAATTTTAGTTTCGCTATGGGTGGATACAACCAACCGGAATGGGTCAGTTTCTTCTCGGACGCGGCTTGAGAACCCGCTTATCAGAGATCTGATAAGCTTTCACAATCGCCTGAACAATGGGATGACGAACAACATCTACATCACTAAAAAAATTAAATGATATCCCGGGGACCCCTTCCAGTACTTCCATGGCGTGCAACAAGCCAGAGAGATTATCGCTTGCCAGATCGATCTGGGTCACATCACCAGTCACGACAGCCCGACTGCCAAATCCGAGGCGGGTCAGAAACATTTTCATCTGCTCAACCGTCGTATTCTGAGCTTCATCAAGAATGACAAAAGCATCATTCAACGTTCGCCCACGCATAAATGCGAGCGGCGCGACCTCGACAATCCCAGTCTCCACCAGGTTCTTGGCACGATCCAGATCAAGCATATCATAGAGGGCATCATAGAGAGGTCTCAGGTAAGGATTGACCTTCTCCTCCAGGTCTCCCGGAAGAAAACCGAGTTTCTCCCCGGCCTCCACCGCCGGTCGTACCAATAAAATACGCCTGACCTCTTTGCGCATCAACGCGGCAACGGCCATCGCCATCGCCAAATAGGTTTTTCCCGTTCCCGCAGGACCGATTCCGAAGGCGACATCATTCTGCCTGATTCCATCAATATAGGTTTTCTGGGCCAAACTTTTAGGGGCAATGATCTTCTTGCGTGCAGAGATGAAAACGGTGTCGAGAAAAATATCCTTGAGATGGGCCGATGAGTCAGCAGAAAGAATTCTGATTGCGTAATCGATATCCTGCAGGTAGATGGGCATACCTTCGCGTAACAGGACGCACAGCTCTTCCACCAGACGCAGACCAACCTGAACCTGCGGCTCGTCGCCGGTAAGATGAAGAACGGTTCCCTTGCTTCCGACCTTGATGCCGAGAGTCCGTTCAATCAGCTTTAAATGCTTGTTCTGCTGGCCGAATAATTGCCCGGCCAGGGTCGCGTCGCCGATATCTACCTGTCCTTTGGGACTCATGGGCAAAGCGTCCTTGAATTCACCGATGTATTCACAGGCGAAACCTACCACCAAAGCGAATGAAAATCAACGTTCTGAGAACTTCAGGTCGGCTCCAGTCCAATTCGACTGACAGCAACAGCTTGTCGTCACCACGACAATAAGGTATAAGGCGTGTCACAAGACGATAAAAACCTGAAATTCCAAGCAGAGGCAATCATGAGCGAAGACAGTAAAAAAATTATCTATTCGATGATGCAGGTCAGTAAATCCTACAACAAACAACCGGTCATAAAAGACATCTCTCTTTCTTATTTTTACGGGGCCAAAATAGGCGTTCTGGGCCTGAACGGCTCGGGAAAAAGTACCCTGCTGAAAATCATGGCGGGGGTCGATAAGGAATTTAACGGCGAAGCGGTTCTGTCCGAGGGATACAGTGTCGGCTACCTGGAGCAGGAACCACAACTGGACGAAAGCAAAACCGTTCGTGAAATTGTCCAGGAAGGGGTGCAGGAGGTCGTCGACCTGCTGACAGAATTCGAGCAGATCAACAACTCTTTCGCCGACCCTGACGCAGATATGGACAAACTGATCATCCGCCAGGGTGAAGTTCAGGACCGGCTCGATGCAGCGGATGCCTGGGATCTCGATTCGCGCCTGGAATTGGCGGAAGAGGCACTGCGCTGCCCGCCCCCGGAAACTCAGATCAAGGTTCTCTCCGGCGGCGAAAAACGCCGCGTTGCCCTTTGCCGCCTGCTGTTACAAAAACCTGATATCCTGCTGCTTGACGAGCCGACCAACCATCTCGATGCTGAGACCGTGTCCTGGCTGGAGCAGCACCTTCAACGTTATCAGGGGACAGTTATTGCGGTCACTCACGACCGCTACTTCCTCGATAATGTCGCAGGCTGGATTCTGGAACTGGATCGTGGGCAAGGGATTCCCTGGAAGGGGAACTATTCGTCATGGCTTGACCAGAAGCAGGAAAGGCTGAGACGTGAGGAGAAGAGCGAAAGCAGCCGGCAGAAGACCCTGGAGCGAGAACTGGAGTGGATCCGCATGTCACCCAAAGGCCGGCACGCCAAAAGTCAGGCCCGGATCAACGCCTTCGACAAACTGGTCAATGAGCAGTCCGAACGGAGCCAGAGAGGCCTGGAACTTTACATTCCACCTGGCCCGAGACTCGGCTCGACCGTTATCGAATTGAACGAGGTCAGCAAGGGCTACGATAACCGCCTGCTGGTCGAAGATCTGACCTTCGCCTTGCCGCCAGGTGGAATCGTCGGGGTCATTGGACCAAACGGCGCCGGAAAATCGACCCTGTTTCGCATGATTGCTGAACAGGAACAACCGGACAGCGGCACGATCAAAGTCGGGGATACAGTCAAGCTCGGCTACGTTGATCAGAGCCGGACACTCGAATCGAACAAAACCATCTGGGAAGAGATCACTGGTGGGGCAGAAATCATGCAACTGGGTACCCAACAGGTCAACTCACGCGGCTATGTTTCCCGCTTCAACTTCTCTGGAAGCGATCAGCAGAAAAAAGTCGGAGTCCTTTCAGGGGGAGAACGGAACCGGGTCCATCTGGCGAAAGTCCTGCGAGAAGAATCGAACGTGCTTCTGCTTGATGAGCCGACCAATGATCTGGACGTCAATGCAATTCGAGCCCTTGAAGACGCATTGGAAAACTTCGCCGGCTGCGTCGTCGTGATCAGCCATGACCGCTGGTTTCTCGACCGGATTGCAACTCACATTCTGGCCTTCGAAGGAGACAGTCAGGTCGTCTGGTATGAGGGGAATTATTCGGAGTACGAGGACGATCGAAAAAAACGCCTCGGCAAAGACGCCGATCAACCCCATCGAATCAATTACCGGGATTTAACCCGGCAGTAGAAACTCAGGATGAGCAGGGCCGACGTTGGGTAATTTCAACGACGGCCCTGTTGCATTACTGACATCAAGATTTCGAAACAGCTTATCATTTCCTATGCAGCAAAAACATGATTCACGTAATCCATGATCTCTGAAGACTCCTCCTGGGACAAATCGACAAACTGAATACCGAAGCCGGTAGGGAGAGATGCAACCTTATCCTTCGGATTAATCCAGGCGACACGGCCCTTCGCCTTGATCAATCGATCCGGGGATTTGGGCAGGGAGAAGACAACATCGATCACGTCACCCGGCTCAACCAGATTATCAGCTGCGATAAACAATCCGCCCAGACTCAAGTTAGAACTGGCTCCGGAAATTGTCTTCTTTTGTGCTTTGCAGGAGACAAGGCTGCGGCATGGAACGCGCACATGGCGATGAAAAAATTTGACCTTGGCGTCATCCTCATCCAGAACAAAATCTTTGCATTGGGTCACATAATTGATCATGGCGCCAACGATAGATGAATCAAAATGGTTACCGCTCCCATCTCGCAATAAAGACAAGGCCCGCTCAACCGTCATCGGGCCACGGTAATGCCGCTTGGCTGTAATCGCCTCAAAAAAATCGGCTACAGCAATGATCCTCGCTCCGAGCGGGATTTCATCCCCTTTAAGGCCCTCCGGGTAGCCACTGCCATCGATCTTTTCATGATGCGACCCGGCAATTTGAGGAATCTGCGAGTAAACTCCCTCAAAATTAATGCTCTCAAGAATTTCACGGGTTTTGTTCGGGTGGGTCTCGACCATCGCGCGCTCATCATCCGTGAGTGGGCCATCCTTTTTCAGAATAAAATCGGGCACCCCGATCTTTCCATAATCGTGCAGCATGGCCGCAACCCTGATCATCTCGGTCTCTTCTGCCGAAAGGCCAAGCGCTTTACAGATCCCGACACTATACTTGGTCACCTTTTCCGAATGACCGGCAGTCAGAAAATCCCGCGCATCGATGCTGGCGGACAACACCTGCAGGGTAGAGTTAAACTGCGTCGAGCGCTGCTCCAGCAATCGCGCGTTATGAATGCTGATGCCGATAATCGGTGCAATCCCCATCAGCAGTGCCATATCGCCCTTCGTCAGCGGCCGGTTAGATTTATAGTTATCGACGGCCAGAATTCCAATCGATTCGCCATCACAGGAGATGGGACAACTGATGAAAGAACGGGTTCCCGTCTCCCGCATCACTGCCAGACTCCGGGGAGAGAGGTTTTCTTCGATCTCACCGATATCACTGATCAGCAGCGGTTTTCGCTCGTGGAAAGCCTGGACGAAAACGCCCTTGGATTCAGGCCGATCCAGATGAAAGCAGAACATATTCATTCGATTCCGTAACTCGTCGGAACAGCCGAACGCGGACTTCAGGTTCAGGAGGGTTCGATCCTCGCTGGCCAGCAGGATGACCCCCCGATCAAAATTGAGACGATCCTGCAGGACTTGACTGACAGCCTCCAGAATGCCTTCCACACCGGTTTTTGTACTGATAGCCTGGCCGATCTCGGCAGCCATTTGCGCGTTGTTGTAATTAATATTCAGCTGATCGACCAGGTTCTCCGTCGATTCCTGCAGGTTCTTCACCCCTGCCCTCAGCTCTTTCTTTTCCAGACTGTCGACCCATCGGGTCATTACAAGAAGCAATAGCACCGAGATTGGAGCCAGCCTGGTCAGAACCAACGCCGGAAAGAATATCAATCCGCCGAGATTGACAAGTACAAACGCTGGGAAAACATAGTTTCTCACCCAGGCCAAGTGAGCTGAACGGGGCTGCTTCCAGGAGACCAGATAGTGACAGGAGGAATCGCCCTTAAGGACACAGGTCTGATGCTTAATTTCCGGGGATTCAACATTGAACGTATTGACAATCGACTCAAGGAAGCCGGCGCGATTGGCACAATGATGAGCCTTCTCTGCCCCCCCCCCACCGGGAGTGACAACCAGTTCCACTTCGTTTTCACTGAGCATTCGCGTTTCATAGTGGACCGACCTGGTAAAGTTGCGGGTCGCTTTGTGGATCAGACTGAATGCCTTGGCCGGACTGATCAACCCGAGAACGTGCTGCCGCATCGGTCCGATCGCTTGAGGAGAGGCGGCATAACGACCTGCATCTCGTGAGATATTTTTATTGCCGGTCAACTGGACCAGCCGCTCGACAAAAAGATCGACCTGCTCCTGCGTGAACCAGTGCCCCAGATCGGCCACCTCATAGGGCTTTATACCGACCTCGGCCAATACTTGGCCGGTATCGATCTGCGGATAATCAGTTTTGATCAACTGGACAAAAAGGTCGACAACCCGGCTGTTATAAAGAGGAAGATCCTCACTGAAATCTGATCGCATTACACATCACCATTCAAGTGGCTTAATTTTTTTTAAAAATCTTCTCGCAGTATTCAAAGTACGGATCTGTGTCCTGACAGTTCAGAACCCACATCTGGTAACTTTTTTCAAACGCCAGTCCGTTCGCTTGAGCATACTCTTGTGGAAAAAGCAGAACCGGTGGTTCCTCCAGTTCGAACTTGACCGTCAGCAGCGCCAGCATCAGGTTAAGAGTCTCCCTCGGCGTATCGTCCTGATCAACAACAATCACCTTGATGCTGTTGGTCAGGCTGGAAAAGTTAAGACCGAGGTCGGAGAGATTAATCAGAATAAGCGCCTTGAGTCCGCCATTTTTTTTCAAAGAATAGACGTATCTTTCGCGTTTAAACCCGAGCGATTGGAACTTTTCCTGCATCTCGACGCTCTCCAGCGTTTCCGGAATCAGGTCGAGGGCTTGCAGCATCAGCCCACCTGACTCCCGTTCATAAAAGTTCTCCAGCTCTTGTAAATCGTGCCGCTCCGTCCGGGTCAAGCTCCAGGGTGCAGAGAGATTCCATGGCCGTTCAAAATTCTGCCGGAAGTGAAAATAGGCAAAGGCGTCGATCGAACACCCCTTTCGGTTCTGATAATGCTCGGCTACGCCACCGAACATCCGTTTGGGGAACCGGTTTTCAGGCTGGTAATAACACATGACATAATTCATATGGGCTGAATAGAGACTGTGTGAATCGTTAATAGAGCGACCAATCTGATGCAGGACCATCAACCCGGCCCGCTTGGCCTCTTCCTTGATTGCGGCATGGTGGTGAATCAACCAGGAGTTTGAGTACATCCTGAGCATTGCCATATGGCCGAGAATGGCGCTGTTTTCCTGATAGATAAAATGCCGGGCGATCTCAGGATTCTCGGTGTAGAGCTTTTGATAGGTCTCACGGTATTCCTGCTTGTTCGCCTCGATCCCCACATATTTTTGAGGATAGATGAACCCCGTCTCGAAGAAGAATTTCCACAACGCGTCAGGGTCGACCCGATTGCACAAATAAGCATTTTCGTCCCAAACCTGTTGCAGAATCGACATCAATCTGACATGGTCTGGCAATTCCATGTCGAGAAAAGCCAACCCGGCGAGCTTCATGCTGCGACCATCAACATTGAGCGGCCGCTGGTAAACGACCTGGGCCTGACAAACAATCCGACAGCCATCCCCGAACACCAACTCCAGATCGGGAATCATCAGTCCCGACATCAGCAGGGTGTCTTCCTTCCGCTCCAGAATTGAAAGCCCGGAACCGGAAAGATCATGGACCTTCAGATCGCTCTGCTTATCCGTCAAGGGATGGACAAACATAGCATTGGGAGAAGGTTTTAATTTCAAACGGCTACTACGGTAATTTTTATTTTTGAATCGCTGGATGCGATTTGCCATGGGAGCCAGTAACAACGTGCACCGTTGCTGTCCCGCTGATTTCTTGACAAAACGACAGGCCGCTGAATAGAGAGTCCGAGACCCTCTGGTAAAAATCACAACGGCCGATGCGTCCTGATTGATCCAGCGAAACGTCTGCGGGGGGTGTGCCACCACCTCCACCTGAAAAGAGGTTGGGGTGAAATTAATCAGTTGACCGTGAAAGACGGTTCCATTCTGCAGCAGTTGAACTTTGATATCCTGGCAGTCGTACCTCCTGGTGCTGCGCAGATGGATTTCCGAACAGGTTTCAGGCAGTGCAAAAGAGACACTGCTGGAATCGATGTGGACCAGCCTGGGTTTTACCAGAAGCAGCCTGTTTTCATCTGTGATCAGAAAACTTTCCAAGGTATAGGCCGACAGATTTTCAGGCAGGCTGGCGCTGTCCTCCCAGAAACACTCCAGGCTTCCCCCCAGGCAGGGCTGCGGACGGGCCGGAAAAGAAACGATATGATCATAACGAGGATGCTGCAGGTTAACCAGAAGGGTGCCGTCCTTGAAGTTCAGATAATTCAAACGGTTCACGAGAGTCTTACGTCCAATCTCACGTTCCTGATCGACAGCAGACGCCCCATGAACTGGATGCAGACCTGATCCGGCCATATCCCTCACTCGATACATATCACTGGCCTCAACAACAAGACAACACAGACAAACAATTGAACCTGATTATGCAAAATTATCATATAATAACGCTAAAACAATAACCTCTTTCATTTTTAAGGTAAAGCTTTTTAGTTCTTAACCGTTTTCAAAAAAAGCCTGAATTAACAGGTAAAACAGGTAGGGCTGTCATCACCTTTTTTCTCGCCTGAACAACTGAAACCAGAGTTCCACCACTCTCCCCCATATTGAATCACAAAACCTTATATCATTTCGAAAAAGTGTATAGCACACAACTTATGTGACTTTGTCCTTGTTTTTATGTTGACAAACTTAGTAGATATTATATTCTTGTCATAGTTTTTATACATTCCCCTCTCCAGCGGGGAAGACATGGCAAGGTTAACGAGTAAAGGATGGGATATGGGACAGATATACACCGACAATTCACTCTCCATTGGCCGCACACCGCTGGTGCGCCTTAATAAAATCGTACCGCAAAACGGCGCAACCGTTCTCGCCAAGATTGAAGGCCGCAACCCCGCCTACTCCGTCAAATGCCGCATCGGCGCTTCGATGGTCTGGGATGCGGAGAAGAAAGGGCTGCTTGGCCCTGACAAAGAGATTGTCGAACCGACCAGCGGCAATACCGGTATCGCCCTCGCCTTTGTCGCTGCGGCACGGGGAATTCCAATCACCCTGACCATGCCGGAAACCATGAGCCTGGAACGCCGCAAGGTCCTCAAGGCACTCGGTGCCAACCTGATTCTGACCCAGGGATCGAAAGGGATGGCCGGAGCGATCAGTGAAGCAGAGCAGCTTGCTGCCTCTTCACCAGATCGCTACCTGCTGCTACATCAATTTAAAAACCCGGCCAATCCCGCTATCCACGAACAGACCACCGGCCCGGAGATCTGGGATGATACCGACGGTGAGGTTGATGTTCTGGTCTCAGGGGTCGGGACCGGTGGCACCATCAGCGGCGTCTCCCGCTATTTCAAAAACACGCGTGGAAAAAAGATTGTCTCTGTCGCGGTCGAACCGGAAGACAGCCCGGTGATCACCAACAAGCTTGCCGGAGAAGTCCTCCAGCCCGGTCCGCACAAAATTCAGGGGATCGGGGCCGGATTTATACCGGACACCCTTGATCTCGATATGATCGATCTGGTCGAACAGGTCGGTAACGAAGAATCGATTGAGTTTGCCCGGCGTCTGGCACGTGAAGAAGGTATTCTCTCGGGAATTTCCTGCGGTGCGGCAGCGGCGGTTGCAGCGCGCCTTGCAGCCAAACCGGAATTCAAAGAGAAGACCATCGTGGTCATTCTCCCTGATTCGGGAGAGCGCTATCTGACCAGTGCCCTCTATGAAGGGATCGTCTGAGACCAAAAGACCGGGAATAACCGAAAACGATTGTTGACTTCAGAAGTAAGGCTTGCTAGCTTTTATTTAACACATAGCTGCACTGGCAGCATCGTCTTTATCGAGAGTGGTTGAGGGACAGGCCCTTTGAAACCACAGCAACCGGCCCGCGCGAGCGAGGCGAGGTGCTAATTCCTGCTCCAGGACAAACTGGAGAAAGATGCGGACGGAGCCAAGACAGAAACGATTTATTCTTGTCCTTCAGGCCCCTTCTCATCGATTCGAGAAAGGGCCTTTTCTGTTGTTGAAGGAGAAACAATGAACAAACAATACCATCCATCATCGGAAACCGAACTGGTACAAATCGGCGTCGGCCGCGACCAACAGACCGGAGCGATCAGCGTTCCGATCTACCCCAGTGCAACGTATCGCCATCCGGCAGTTGGGGAGAGTACCGGTTACGACTACACCCGATCCGGCAACCCGACCCGGCAGACACTGGAGGAGGGCCTGGCTCGGCTTGAGGGGGGAACGCGCGCGCTGGCTTTTGCCTCGGGGATGGCGGCTCTGACCACCTTTTTCCTCCATTTCTCCAGCGGCGACCACCTGATCGTCAGCGAAGATCTCTACGGTGGAACCTATCGGGTTCTTGATCAGATTTTCGCCGATTTTGGACTGACTGTCAGCTATGTTGATACAACTGAGAGTGCGAGCGTTGCAGTGGCGATCAATGACCGGACCTGTGCACTATTGATCGAAACGCCCGGGAATCCCCTGCTCGGCATCGCAGATATGGAGGAACTTGGCGCCATTTGCCGGGAGCATCAGTTACTGTTCGCCGTAGACAACACCTTCATGACTCCGGTCCTGCAGCGTCCCTTCGATTTTGGAGCAGACGTTGTTCTGCACAGCGGCACCAAGTATCTCGGCGGGCACAGCGATCTCTGCTGCGGGGTTTTGGTGACCCGAAGCGATGAATTGGGTGAACGTTTCTATTTCCTGCAGAATTCCACCGGAGCGATCCTGCCACCACAGGACAGCTGGCTGCTGATCCGCAGCCTCAAGACTCTGAACCTGCGCATGGAACGTCATTGCCGAAACGCTCTGCAAATAGCCACATGGTTGGAGGATCACCCGCGGGTGAGTGAAGTTTATTATCCGGGTCTGACCAGCCATCCCGGCCACGAATTAACAAAAAGGCAATGCAGGGATTTTGGAGGGATGCTTTCTTTCAGGGTAGAATCTCCCGGGCATGCCAGAGCGGTTCTGCGCCGACTGCAATTAATCTCTTTCGCAGAAAGCCTCGGCGGGGTGGAATCACTGATGACCCTGCCGGCAGTCCAGACCCACGCCGACATCCCCCTGAAAGAGCGTGAGCGCCTCGGTATCTGTGAAAGCCTGCTACGTCTTTCGGTGGGAATAGAAACGGTGGATGACATTATTGCCGATCTGGAACAAGCGTTGGGGTAAGGCGCAAAGCAGCTACGCTGACCAATAGAAGGGGTTTGATGATATTTCTCACAACAAAGGAATTCAGATGAGCGACAACAACTACCGCCCGGCAACCATACTGGTCCATCAGGGCCGCGACCGCGACCCGGCCACCGGCGCATCAGCCATCCCGATCTATCAGGCATCAACCTATCACCACCAGGCCGGCGAAGCGGGCGAATACGATTATGCGCGCTGTGGCAACCCGAGCCGCGACCAGGTAGAAGAAGCGATCGCCCTGCTGGAAGGAGGCGTTCGCGGCTTCGCCTTCGCCTCCGGCATGGCCGCCACCGGCAGCGCCCTCTCCCTGCTGAAAAGCGGCGACCACCTGCTGGCCTCCAACGACCTCTATGGAGGATCATGGCGATACCTGACCGGAGTGCTCCCTCAACAGGGGATCAAGGTCGACCTCATCGACACGACCGACCCGGCGAAGGTCGAAGCAGCCATCACTCCGCAGACGCGCGCCCTGTTTCTGGAAACGCCATCCAATCCGCTGTTCCAGATTACTGATCTGCGCGCCATGGTCGCCATAGCGAAACAGCACAACCTGCTGACCCTGCTCGACAACACCTTCATGACGCCGCTGCTGCAACGCCCGCTCGATCTCGGCATCGATATTGCCATTCACAGCGGCACCAAGTTTCTCGGCGGACACAGCGACCTGCTGGCGGGTCTGGTGACCACTGCTGATCCGCAGCTGGCGAAACGGATCAAATACTTCCAGAACTCCTTTGGCGCGGTACTGGCGCCCTTCGATTGTTTTTTGCTGGCCCGTGGCATAAAAACCCTCAAGTTACGCCTTGAAGCCGCGCAAAAAAATGCCCGGATCTTTGCCGAACGATTGCTTGAACATCCTGCCGTCGGACAGGTCATTTATCCTGGACTGAAGGATTTTCCCGGTAAAGAGGAACATTTTTCTCAGGCCAGTGGTCCAGGCGCAATTATTTCTTTTGAGCTGAAGTCAGAGGATCAGGTTAACGCTCTGCTGGCGCGAGTCAAGCTACCGATTATCGCCCCGAGCCTCGGCGGCGTCGAGACCATCCTGACCCACTGCTGGAGCATGTCGCATGCGGCAGTCCCTGCTTCGGACAAACGTAAAATGGGAATACATCCGACCCTGCTCCGAATCTCTGTCGGGATTGAAGATGTGGAAGATCTCTGGGAAGATTTTACGACGGCATTAGCATAAGAAAATGGGAGAGCATTGCGCAAAGCTCTCCCCGGGTTTTGTTGCGGGCCTTGAATCGTGCCCTCGGAAAAAGGGTCTCGTCAGGCTTGCGAAACGCTATCTTTCCCCTGTGACTTTCCCCTGTACATCGCTTCATCAGCCAACTTTACCAGTTGGGCATAAGATTCGACATTCTGGCCAAACAGGGTCGCGGTTCCCGAGCTGATCGTGATCTGTTCCTGATCGAGCTGATTAAAATTATGGCCCCGCACAACCGAACGGATGCGGTTCGCGACATCAAGGGCACCCTCCGCTGAAGTGTTTGGCAGGATCAGGGCGAACTCTTCACCACCGTAGCGTGCTGCGATGTCACTCTCACGGGCGACCGCCTTCAAAATCTGACCTATTTCTTTAAGAACCGTGTCACCATGGGTGTGCCCATAATTATCGTTGATCCGCTTGAAGTCATCAATATCGATGAACAAAACAGAGAGCGGTATGTTGTAGCGGGTTGCCCTGCTGAATTCTGTCTCCAGGCAGGTGTAAAAATGGCGATGGTTGAAGAGCTTGGTCAGTCCGTCGCGGATCGACATCTCTTCGAAATACTCCTGCGCGGTCTGCATCGACTCGAAGAGGATGGCATTTTCCAGCGCGTTTGCAGAAATATTGGCAACCAGCTGGCATATCTTGTAGATCCGCTCGGTGATGCCGTCCTTTATGGGGGTAGCGGTTCTTAGCAGGAAGGTTCCGATGACGCTCTCTTTTTTAATCACCGGAATCACCACGATGGAATTAAATTCGAGCCCCGCAAGATGCTCCCGGACACTATCCATCAGCGGATCATTTTTAATGTCGTTGATGATGATGGCCTGCTTGGTTTCAAGAGTCTGCCGAATCTCCGGGTATTTATTGATATCGAGCAGTATTTCTTCGTTTACATCCAGATCACTACTTGCCTTGACCCGCGGAGTTCCATCATCATCGATACTGACAATGGAACAGCGTGCGACATCAATAATATCCGACATCTTCTCAACGATCATGCGCAGGATGGTCATCGGGTTACGGATGGCGGAAATGTTTTCAGACAGTTCAAGCAGTAGCAGCAGGTCTTTATGTTCCAGATCAGCGTAATAATCCTTGGAACGAAGATGAACATCGACCCTCGCAACCACCTCGGGCAGACACATCGGCTTAGTGATGTAGTCGTCTGCGCCAGCCTTAAGACCGCGGACCAGATCATCTTTTCTG
>DATFMC010000043.1:0-49267 GCA_035267105.1 Geopsychrobacteraceae bacterium | reverse complement strand
GGATCAGTCGACATTGAGAACAATTTCCTGCCCAAATATCACATCCTTCCTGAAAGTCAGAAACATATTGACCTGCTGAAGAAAGAGCTGGCCAAAAGTGATGAACTGATTCTCGCGACCGACCTCGACCGTGAAGGAGAGGCGATCGCCTGGCATTTGCTGGAAGCGCTCGGGGTTGATGAGTTTGCCGACAAACCGCGTGTCAAACGGGTGACCTTTCACGAGATCACCAAACCGGCAATCGAAGCTGCCATGGCAAGCCCCCGCAAGATTGCCCGCTATCTGGTCGATGCTCAGCAAGCGCGATCGGTCCTTGATTATCTGGTCGGCTTCAATCTCTTACCCTTTCTCTGGAAGAAGATCCGCTACGGGCTCTCTGCGGGTCGTGTCCAATCGGTCGCCCTGCGGCTGATCTGCGAACGTGAAAATGACATCGAAGCGTTCGAGCCACAAGAATACTGGACCATAGAAGCCCTGCTCTCCAACACAGAGAAAGCCAGCTTCACGGCCAAACTGCACAGTCGCGACGGCAAGAAGCTCGACAAATTTGCCCTTGGCAACCAGCAGCAGGCCGATGAGGTGATGACTGAATTGGCGAAGGCCGGGTTTCAGGTCGAAAAGCTGGAGAAGAAAGAGCGCAAACGGAACCCCGCCGCCCCTTTCACCACCAGCACCCTGCAGCAGGAAGCCAGCCGTAAACTCGGTTTTTCTGCTCGCAAGACCATGTCGACAGCGCAGAAACTGTACGAGGGAATCGACATCGGTGATGGCAGCCACGGTCTGATCACCTATATGCGAACTGATTCTGTGGCTCTCTCCGAGCAGGCCACCAGTGAAGCCAAGGAGGTTATCACCCAGCTGTACGGCAAGGAATCGGCCCTGGACAAGCCACGCGCGTTCCGCAGCAAAAGCAAAAATGCCCAGGAAGCCCACGAGGCGGTCCGCCCTACGTCGATTGCTCACACTCCAGATAAAATCAAACAGTATCTGACCTCCGACCAATTTCGCCTTTACCAGTTAATCTGGAAGCGGACCGTCGCATCACAAATGGCCCAAGCGATCTTTGACGCCACCAGCGTCGATATCTCAGCCGGGGACAGATACAGCTTTCGCGCCAGCGGTCAGATCATCCGCTTCCCCGGTTTTATGGCCCTCTACATCGAAGGAACCGATAACGGCGATGAGGAGGAGAAGGAAGGTCTGCTTCCAGCATTGTCGACCGGAGAAGCCCTGAATCGAGAAGAAGTGACGCCTGAACAACACTTCACCCAACCACCGCCCCGCTTTACCGAAGCGAGCCTGGTTAAAACTCTGGAGGAATTCGGCATCGGCCGCCCCTCGACTTATGCCAGCATCATGAATACCCTGGTGACCCGCAAGTATGTCCGCCTGGAAAAACGCACCTTCTTCCCGGAGGATACCGGTCGGGTCGTTTCCAAACTGCTGGTTGATCATTTCAGCAAGTATGTCGATTACGACTTCACCGCCGAACTGGAAGAGGACCTTGACGCCATCTCTCGCGGGGAGAAAACCTGGATACCATCCGTCAAACAATTCTGGGGGCCGTTCATCGCTCTGCTGCAGCAGAAAGACAAAGAGGTCAGCAAAGCCGATGTCACCACCGAAAAGACTGATAAAATATGCCCTGAGTGCAGCAAAGAACTGGTCATCAAGCTGGGCCGCTCCGGCCGCTTCCTCGCCTGCTCCGGCTTTCCGGACTGCCGTCACACCGAACCACTGAACAGCGACGGCAGCGAAGCGGAAGAACCGGTCATGTCGGACGAAAAGTGCGACAAGTGCGGGGCAGGAATGTTGATCAAGATGGGTCGCTATGGCAAGTTTCTGGCCTGTAGTGCCTATCCGGATTGCAAAAACATTCAACCGCTGGAGAAGCCAAAATCCCTCGATATAGAGTGCCCCCAGTGCAAGGAAGGCGAAATGATGGAGAAGAAGAGCCGCTATGGTAAAATCTTCTACTCCTGCAACCGCTACCCGAAGTGCAAATATGCGCTCTGGAATCCACCAAAGAAAGAAGCCTGCCCAAAGTGTGCATGGCCTATTACTGAGATCAAAACCACCAAACGCTGGGGAACGGTTCAACGCTGCCCGCAGGAAGAATGTGACTGGGAAAACGAGCTGATCCCGCCAGAAAAAAAAGCTCCGGCCAAAAAAGCTGCGCCGAAAAAGAAAGTCGCACCGAAAAAGGCTGCGGCCAAAAAAGCTGCGGCTAAAAAGACACCGGCAAAGAAAACCACGACCAAGAAGGCTCCTGCAAAAAAGGACGCCTGAAAACAGATAATATCAGGTACAATTGACCGGTCGAGCCAACAGGTTCGGCCGGTTTTGTTTTTACAATACCAATTTAACCTCAGAAATGCTGAGTCTGCAGAAATTCATCTTTTAGAATTACCCTTTCTCAGTGGACTCTGCGGTGAACAAGGAATCACAATGGAAATAATAGTTATCGGCGCAGGATTAGCCGGTTGTGAAGCAGCGTGGCAGGCAGCCAGAGAAGGCTGCGACGTCAAACTATATGAGATGAAGCCGCTTCGCTTCTCCCCTGCACATGAGAGTGAAAATCTGGCTGAGCTGGTCTGTTCCAACAGTCTGCGCGGGGCCGGAATGAACAATGCAGTCGGTTGTTTAAAGGAAGAATTACGCCGGATCGGCTCCCTCTTTATTGAAGCGGCTGATGCGACCTCGGTTCCGGCAGGTGGTGCATTGGCTGTTGATCGCGGTGAATTTTCAAAGTATGTCAGTTCCAAAATAGCAGCCGAGTCAAGGATAGAACTGATACGCGAGGAGATCACCAGCCTGCCGACTGAGGGGACCACCATCCTCGCCAGTGGACCGCTGACCTCAGATTCTCTTTCCGCTGATCTCGCCAGACTGACCGGCAGTGAGCATCTCTACTTTTATGACGCCATCGCACCGATTGTTGAAGCGGACTCTATCGATTACCAGATCGCCTGGCGTGCCTCACGCTACGACAAAGGTGGTGCTGACTACCTTAACTGTCCCTTGAACAAAGAAGAGTACGAAACCTTTGTGCAGGCATTGCTCGACGCCGACAAGGTAGCCGGGCGTGAATTTGAAAAGTTAATTCATTTTGAAGGATGTATGCCGATCGAAGAAATGGCTGCCCGTGGGTCACAAACGCTCTCTTTCGGACCGATGAAACCGGTCGGACTGGACGACCCTCGAACCGGTCGCTGGCCTCACGCCGTCATCCAGTTACGTCAGGACAACCGTCACGCATCGCTCTTCAACCTGGTCGGGTTTCAGACGCGACTGACTTACCCGGAGCAGGAACGGATCTTCCGAACCATTCCCGGCCTGCAGAATGCCAAGTTTGCCCGCTTGGGGAGTATGCATCGCAATACCTTTGTCAACGCTCCAAAATGTTTGAACCGGACCCTGCAGTTAAACGGTGCCAACCATATCTACCTTGGCGGGCAGATCAGCGGTGTCGAAGGGTATGTCGAATCTGCGGCCTGTGGTCTGCTGGCCGGGATCTTCGCCAGCTATCAGCTGCGAGATGAGCAGGCACCGCTACCACCGGCGACGACCGCTCTGGGAGCATTGTTGACTCACCTTGCGGAAGCAGACGCTGCTAATTTCCAGCCGATGAATGTCAATTATGGCCTCTTCCCTTCTCTTGATCTGAAACGGAAAATGAAGCGCGCTGATCGGCGTCTGGCCATGGCGACCCGGGCGCTTGAAAACTTGCCGCAATGGTGGGGACCGATTGAAGAGAAGAGGTCCAGGATTAAAGGATAAGGACGTTTTACCATGAAAGACAATATCATTCTTGCTTCCGCCTCACCCCGGCGCAAAGAGCTGCTGGAGCAGATCGGGCTGAAGTTTCAGGTCGTCCCAAGTACTGCCGAAGAGTCGGTATTGGCGGGCGAAACCCCGGAGGAACATGTCGTTCGCCTGAGTATCGATAAAGCGAGTGAGGTTGCCGCGCGTAAAGATATTGACGGCCGCTGGTTTATCGGCAGCGACACAATTGTCCTCTGTAACCAGCAGATTCTGGGCAAACCGGACGACAGACAACATGCCGCCGAGATGTTGCGGCTGCTCTCCGGTCGGGAACACCGAGTCCTCTCCGGCTATGCAATCATTGATCGTCAAACCGGAGAGCAACGAGCCGAAGCGGTCAGCACTAAAGTCTGTTTCCGTGAATTGACAGATGCGGAAATCGCACGTTACATTGCCAGTGATGAGCCGTCCGACAAGGCTGGTGCTTATGCCATCCAGGGGATGGGAGTCTGTTTCGTCGCCGGAATTGAAGGCAGCTACACTAATGTGGTCGGCCTCCCGCTGTGCCGGTTGACCCTGGCTTTGAAAGAATTGGGCGTTCCGACGTTTTTGACGACAGAGAAATAGGGAAAAGGCAAAAAGATTCAAGAACGGGACATTCCTGTTTGTGGTTTCTTTTATTCTTTTCCCTTGGTCTTGATCCTGAAATGGAGCCTCTCATGAATATCGCTGCCAATATCGCCGGCATCCGCGACCGAATTGATGCCGCCTGCGAACGTGTCAATCGTAATCCGGCAGAAGTCCGGCTGATTGCTGTGTCAAAGGTAAAACCTGCCGAGCTGATCGATGCGGCCTTTGCCTGCGGACAGCATCTGTTCGGTGAAAGTTATGTGCAGGAGTTTCGTGACAAATCACCATTGGTCAAGGCGCCGGTCGAATGGCACTATATCGGGGGCTTGCAGAGTAACAAGGTGAAATACCTGCGCGGCAAAGTCGCGATGATCCACTCTGTTGATCGTCTTTCTCTGGCCAAAGAAATCAGCCGACAATGGGACCGGGAAGAGACTCCTGTCGATATTCTTCTGCAAGTCAATCTGGGCAAAGAAGAGAGTAAATCAGGTTGTGATGAAGACCGGCTTGAAGCGTTTGCCAAACAAGTGAGTCAGCTTCCTAATCTGCATATCTGCGGTCTGATGACCCTGCCGCCGAACCTTGAAAATCCTGAGGATGTTCGCCCATTTTTCAGGCGGCTACGGGAACTGTCAGAGCAGATCGGCAGTATGCAACTGGCGAATGTCGAAATGAGAGAGCTCTCGATGGGGATGAGTGGTGACTTTGAGGTCGCAATCGAAGAAGGCGCGACCCTGGTCCGGGTCGGCACCGCCATCTTTGGCGAGCGGATCAGGAAAGGTTGAGGCGTGACAATACCCCGCTATCTCCTCTTTGATCTTGACGGCACGCTGGTCGATTCGGTCGCCGATCTCACTCTTTCTCTCAACCTGCTTGGGGAGGAACTGGGACAATCACCTTTGACCATACCACAGGTTCGCAATATCGTCGGTGACGGAGCAACCAGGCTGATCAAACGCGCCTTTGGCGAAGAAAACTATCAGCGTGACCACCTGCTCCGCTTCCTTAAAATCTATACCGATCACCTGACCGACAACACCACACCCTACCCCGGTATACTGAAGCTGCTGTCTCGATACCCTTCGGAGCGGATGGCGGTGGTCACCAACAAACCATATCAACTGACTGTCGATCTTCTCTCGGCACTCGACATGTCGCAGTACTTTAAAGTTGTAATCGGCGGCGACAGCTACCCACAGAAAAAACCGGACCCTCTCCCTGTGGTCAAAGCGCTGGAAGCTCTCGGAGCGTATCCACAGCAGGCGGTCATGGTCGGTGATCATCATACCGACCTCTATTCTGCCCGCTCTGCAGGAGTAAAGACCTGTTTCTGTGCCTATGGCCTCGGCCATACTGATGGCCTCATCCCCGACTATCATGCAGAGAACTCGCAGGACCTGCTTCGCCTTTTCCCTGGTAACGCCGCGTGACAACAGACCGTCTCACACAAAAAGAGATCGCCTTCTTCTTTCTGCCGCTACTGCTCAATGTTCAGTTGATGAGTGTCTCGCACACCGTCATTAACAGCGCCCTTGCCCGTTTGGACGATTACGTGACCGCCCTGGCCGGAATGTCGGTGGCACTGGTCGTTCACCTGTTTGTGGCGTCCCCCTCGTATCAGAACCATACCGTGACGATCGCCATGGTGCGAGGCCGCAACTCGATGCGCAGTGTCCTGGTCTTTGTCCTGCTGGTCGCCGGCTATTGTACCATTATGCTCTCACTGATCGCCTTTACCCCCCTCGGCGATCTGATTCTGATCCGGGTTATGGGTGCGCCACCCGAGGTTGCCCAGGCCGCACGAAAAGCCTTGTACCTTCTGGTCCTGCTTCCCTTTTTCACCGGTTTTCGCGGATTTTTCCAGGGACTGATTATTCAGGCTCGGCGCACCAGCCTGGTCTCGATCGCCACCGGCGTAAGAGTCGGGGGCTTGTTTGGATTTCTGGCCCTGGGGCGGGAATGGTTTTCCGGCGCGCAGCTCGGGGCTTTTGCTCTGGTCAGCTGCGTTATCACTGAGACCATTGTTAGTGCTTATTTTGCCTGGCGGGTTCATTTGAGCTTCGGCCAGGATGAAGTAGAAAAAAAGACCGGAGACATTCTTCGCTACTCCTTCCCACTGGCCTACTCTTCCTGTCTGCAGCAGACTATCCCGCTGTTGATCAGTTCGATTATCGGACGCCTTTCTGACGGTCCTCTGGCGCTGGCAGCTTTCGGCGTGATTCGCGGGTTTCTGTTCCTTCTCGCCGGCCCCATGCGCAACCTGCAGCAGGTTTACCTGACGCTGGTCAAGTCGAATGAGGATTATCGAACCCTGATCCGCTTTAATCTGTTTGTCGCCACGGGGATGGGGGTGCTGGTGTTACTGACTGCAGGGCCACTGAATAAACAGCTTCTGGGTGACCTGCTCGGTGTGGAACCGGAGCTGCGCCACTATCTCAGGTACGCGCTCGGAGCCTGCGCGCTCTTCCCGATCCTCTACGGTACCAGCAACCTGCTACGCGGCTGGTTCGCCGGAGCACACCAGACTGGCAAGCTGGGTCACTCCACAGGCATTAAAAGTGGATTTTTGATGCTGGTCTGGTTTCCGATCGTCGCCCTGCAACCACCGATATCAGGGGTCGCCATCGGCATAGGCCTGCTGCTCTGTGCGGAATCTCTGGAAGCCGTCTATCTGCGCCTGCAGAAGCAGCGTCAGCCCAAGGAAGTGCGTGAGCTTGCCCCACGCTAAAAGGAGCATAACAGATCAGGTTTGATGCTTTTGAATCGCCGTGAGCTGCTTACTGGCGTGGAGTGAGCCGAAGCAGGCGACCATCTTTTTTGTCCTCCAGAACCCAGATAGCTCCTTCAGGCCCCTGCTCAACCTCTCGTATGCGTTTATCCATGGCAAATCGTTCGACTTCATCGGCCTGGTCACCCTCAATCCTGATTCGTAGCAGTGCCTCTGATCTGAGTCCGCCGATAAAGGCATTGCCCTGCCACTCTGGAAACATGGAACCGTCGTATATGATTAGGCCCGAGGGGGCAACAGTCGGCACCCAGTATTCCTCAGGCGCATTGAATTCTGGACGCGTATCATGATCGGGAATGGGAAAACCGGAGTATTGATCGCCCCAGGACACAACCGGCCAGCCGTAATTATCTCCGCCAACGGTCAGGTTGAATTCGTCACCGTGTCTGGGGCCCATTTCGTGTGTCCAAAGCTGACCCTGCCGGTCGAAAGCAATGCCAAGCAGATTTCGATGCCCGAGAGACCAGAACGTTTTTGCCAGCGCTCCCTTATTCTGAAACGGATTGTCAGGCGGAATTGATCCGTCCGGGTTTATCCTGATGACCTTGCCCAGATTCTGTTCCCAGCTTTGGGCTGGGTCCTGCTTTTGCCGATCACCGGAAGTGATGAATAAATGCCCATCCGGGCTGAATGCCAGCCGGTGCGAGTAGTGTCCGCTGCCTGTGACTTTGGGGGTTTGCCGCCAGATGACTTCAAGATTTTCCAGCTTTGGATTTGCTGCCGCAGGACGGAATCGAGCCCGGACAACAACTGCCCCTTTTTTTCCTGACCCGTCCTGCTCCGCGTACGACAGGTATATCCAATGGTTTTCCTTGAATTGAGGATGGAGGATAACATCACCCAAACCACCCTGACCGCCGTAAGCCACCTCAGGGACCCCTTTGACAGCCACTCTGGAACGGTCATCCGGATGGACCAGGAGTAAAGTGCCTGTTTTTTCGGTGACCAGTAAGTCGCCGTTCGGCAGGAAGGTCATGGCCCAGGGCTCATTGAATGTTCCAAAGCTCTCGGCAAGGAGTTGTGAACCTGCATTTCCGTTAATCATGTTATTGGCGGACTCAGCGTGGGGACTGGGGGAAAACAGGATCAAGAACATGTACAGGTAACTTATCAAATATAGTGGTCGCATAATCCTCTCCACTTGTGAGGTGGCCTTGAGCCGAAGAAAAACCTGGATCTCAAACAGACACTTGGTCTTTTTTTATCCATGACTTTGTCTCTATATATTGAATCAATAGTCAGCCGACCTGTCAATCAGACCTGAAAATCGAATTGGATCGAACGCGTCACCGGGATCAGACAGGCAAACCTACGCTTACGCCCACGCCCACGTGACCGGAATATAAAGTCTCATAAATTTACCGGGGATATCGGCCCTATCGGTTGACATTCAATGAAAGCCTTATAGCCTTCCAGAAGACAGACATAGCGGACATATCGCGTACAAAGGAAATACCACCAAACCAACTGATCCGGGTCTCAGTTTCGTCAGTGGCAAGAAAGAGGAGTTTCTGCGTGATCCAGGTTCAGATTGAAAAATCGAAGTTTGCCGACCTGGTTGGCTTCCTGGCCGGTATTCAGTGTCTCAATGTGGTATATAGTTGCCCCATCATTGCACTTTCAAAGCAGTTCACCTTGTCCCACCCTGAAAGGCCTCGTACAATAGACATATGATCGTCAAAGAGAAAAAACATCCCTGTCCTGACTGCCATCACTGTCAGTGGTGTAGCGATGACCGTTGTCGCCTCTGTCTACGGACCGCTTGTTGTAAAAAAATGAGTATCGCTGAACAGATTGAACTCTATGAACAGCTCAATCAGGATCAGCCCTCATCAGCGGACGACTAATCCGCCCTGGATATTGACCTTTGATTGACAATGCCTTCAGAGCTTGAAATACTTTCCCCATTCACCAATTGACCTTATTCCTTCGGAAGCCACAATGGACAATAACGTGCTGCAAATTTCTACGAATTGTTCTATACCGCTCAATGAAATCGAGATCAGTGCCATCCGAGCCCAAGGTTCGGGCGGACAGAACGTCAACAAGGTTGCGACCAGCATTCATCTTCGCTTCGATATCAGGGCATCGTCGCTTCCCGATTTTTACAAAGAACGCCTGCTCAAATTGCGAGATCATCGCATCACCGATGACGGAATTGTTGTCATCAAGGCGCAGAGTCACCGCAGCCAGGAGAAGAACCGTGACGATAGTCTGGCGCGCCTGAAGGAATTGATCCGAAGTGTATCGGTCGTCCCCAAAAAGCGTAAACCGACCAGGCCCTCCCGCGGTTCTCAAAAGCAAAGATTGGAATCCAAAACCAAACGTGGTCGTACCAAAACACTCCGTAAAAAAGTGACCGAGTGAGCAAGGACAACGCCATGGAGATCAGAACGGCGACACCTTCCGATTGGCCGCGGATCATTGAAATATACAATCATGCGGTGGGTGATGGCCATAGTACGGCGGATACGGAGCCGGTATCGGTGGAAGGACGAAAAGAATGGCTGAACCAACACACCAGCCACCGCTACCCGATACGTCTGGCAGAAGAAGAGGGAACCGTTGTCGGCTGGTGCAGTTTAAGCCCCTACCGGCCCGGCCGAAAAGCTCTCTCTGCTGTCGCTGAAATCAGTTACTACATCGCCAGAGAGTCACGCGGCAAAGGCTGCGGAGACAAGCTGATCAAAGACGCCATCTCCTTTGCGGAGAATCACGAGTTCAGACACCTGATCGCGATTCTGCTGGACATTAATGTCGCCAGCCTGTGCCTGCTTCAGAAATTTGGATTTCAGCAGTGGGGAAAATTGCCGAACATTGTTGCCTTTGAAGATAAAACCTGCGGACAATTTATTTATGGCAAGTCACTCTTCTCTACCGCTGGTCACCCTTCGCACCTTGCCGCCATTTTGTGAGTTTTTTCATGACAACCACGTTGCGAATATGCTTAAATGCCGGCTTCGCGACGTAGCACTATAGGATAGAAGGAGAAGCAGATCATGTATTCCTGTTCAGACCTTAAAAAAGGCCTCAAGATTCTCATCGATGGCGAGCCTCATGTGATCGCTCAATTCGATTTCAGCAAACCGGGAAAGGGTCAGTCTCTTTACCGGTGCAAACTGCGCAACATGGTCACCGGCGCCCTGTTTGACCGCACCTATCGCTCTGGAGAAAGCTTTGCCCCGGCCAGCCTGGAAGAACGGAAGATGCAGTATCTCTATCAGGACGAAACCGGCTACGTTTTCATGGACAATCAGACCTATGAGCAGTTGTCCCTCAGCGCGGATACGCTGGCTGACGACAAGTATTTTCTCGTCGACAACATGGAAGTGGAAATCCTGGTTTTCAATGACATGGCTATCGGCATCACCCTGCCGAACTTTGTAAATCTGCGCGTCACCCAATCCGATCCATGGGTTAAGGGTGACACTGCCGCTGGCAACAATAAACCCGCCACCGTTGAAACAGGCTTCACCCTGCAGGTTCCTTCATTCGTCGAAGAAGGGACCCTGATTCAGATCGACACCCGTACTGGTGAGTATGCGACGCGCGTCAAGGAATAGCATTGAATCATACTCTTGTTTCTAAAAGAGATCGGCTGATCGAAAGAGCCCGGATCGTTCAGTCGATCCGGGCTTTTTTTATCTCACAGGACTATCTGGAAGTAGAGACCCCACAAAGACTGCCTGTCAATGCGCCCGAGCGTCACATCGACGCCGTGGCATGTGGCGACTGGGATCTGCAGACATCACCAGAACTGGCCATGAAGCGCCTGCTGGCTGCCGGATATAACAAAATCTTTCAGCTGACTCACTGTTGGCGAGATCAAGAGCGAGGGCAACGCCATCTGCCTGAGTTTACAATGCTTGAGTGGTATCAGTCTGATTGCGATTATCGCGAGACCATGAAAGAGTGTGAACGTCTGCTCAGACATCTGGTTCCAACCGGGACCCTCCATTACCGGAAAATCGTCATCGATTTAACAGCGCCATTTGAACGTCTTACTGTTATTGAGGCATTTCAACGTTACTGCCAATGTGATGTGTCCCAGGCTCTCAAGGATGGCAGGTTTGATGAACTGATCGCCTACGAAATCGAGCCACACCTCGGACGCGAGCGTCCTACCATCCTTTATGATTATCCCGCTGAACTCGCAGCACTGGCGCGTCGCAAACCTGAACAGCCTGAACTGGCCGAACGGTTCGAACTTTACATTGCCGGACTGGAAGTCGCCAACGCCTTCTCTGAACTGACCGAGGTAAACGAACAACGTCACAGATTTGAAACCGATGAAGCGGCTCGTCGCGGATTGGGGAAACAGCCCCGACCACTCCCTGAACCGTTCCTCGTTGAGATGGAGAGTCTTCCTCCATCAGCAGGAATTGCTCTTGGCGTCGACAGACTGGTCATGCTCCTGACCAACACAGAAACGATTGACGACGTTGTCTGTTTTACCCCGGAAGAACTGTAATTCGATCTCAAATCACCAGTACAAGCCTTAATTGATCCAAACATTCAAATTCACATATATGTTTTCAATTACCCGGTATCTCAAACACCATTCTAGACCTTACGCAAGTTACTGAACTTTCTGAGTTCCAGCCGTTACAGCCCTCAAAGCAAAAAAAATTCACCAAGTGAAACAACTCGGTTTACTTAAATTTTTTATTGACATGATTTTATAACAACGTATTATGTCGCGAAATACAAAACACAATATCACGCATATTTTATCACAAGACCGTATGGATTATCTTGTAATTTCAACCATATAGCGCGTTCTATTATCGACAGCCTGTGCCCTGGCAGGTTATTTTATTATTTCGTGTTGGAATCGGATGGATTCCCACGGCCGTTTATCTTTCGAGAGGAGCTATCAGCATGGGACATGGACCCGCAGTAAAACTTGATAAGGACAACGCCTCCGCCTACAAGACCAGGCTAGGGGTAAAAATGTTTGTTGCCTACACCATCGTTTACGCCATCTTCGTCGTGATTAATGCAACCAACCCTAAAGCGATGGAATCGATTATCATGGGACAAACTGCCGCCGTTCTCTGGGGCTTTGGCCTGATCGCACTTGCCCTGGTTCAAGCTGTCATCTATAACCACCTCTGCACTAAAGCAGAAGCCAACCTGAATAGTTAAGGGAGAATACAATCATGATATACGCACAGTCTCCTCTGGCTATCGGTCTGTTTATCACTTTTGTCTGCTTTGTTCTGGGGCTTTCCTTCTACCTGGCTCGCCGCACCAGCTCCGCTGAAGGTTACTATGCTGCCGGCGGGAACATTCACTGGTTCACCAACGGTGTTGCTTTCGCTGGTGACTACCTGTCTGCGGCGTCCTTCCTCGGCATTTGCGGCATGATCGCTACCGCCGGTTACGATGGCTGGATGTACTCCATCGGTTACCTGGCTGGCTGGATTGTGGCACTGTTCCTGGTTGCCGAGCCAATGAAACGCCTCGGTAAATATACCTTTACCGACGCCCTTGACTCCAAGTTCAATTCGAAGTCGATTCAGCTTACTGCAGCTATCTCGACCCTGCTGGTATCAGTTTTTTATCTGATCCCACAGATGGTTGGTGCTGGCGTTCTGGTCCAACCGCTACTCGGTCTTCCCCACTGGGTCGGTGTTTGTATTGTTGGGGTTGTTGTTACCATTATCGTTGCGACGGCCGGTATGGCATCCACGACTTATGTTCAGTTCTTTAAAGGCGCCCTGCTGCTGATCATGTCGACGGTTGTCGTTGTCTCGGTTCTCGTACGTGGTCTGTCCACAGAACCAGTCAACAATGGCATGCCTTATCATGACTTCAAAACAATGACCGCAAGCTCCACACTGGAGCTTGATGATCCACGTTATACGATTGTTGCAGGTCTGGATTCTACCTTTGGCGAGGCCGGTTTCATCAAGCTGGCCAAGGATGGGAAAGAGTCGATCTGGCAGCTCAACAAAGCCGATAGTGGCTACACCCTTGAAGAGACTCTCTATGTTTCCGAAATGCCAGACGGCACCAAAATGTACAATGGTGCAGAAAAACAAGATGGCGCCTTCTTCCCGGTTGGACATATAAAGGAACTGCGCATGGACGGCGAGGAAGTGGCTGCAACTGGCGCAGTTGGCCCCCTGGCCTACCTTTCCGCCCTTAAAGACTCCACGATTGTTCTTTGGGGCAAAAAATACATCATGGACGGCGCCAACAAGCTGACGGTCTACTACCAAAAGCCGACTCCAGGCTCCCGGGTGTTGCGCCCTGGCCTGAAGTTCAAGGTCGACAATGCAACCCCGACCCAGACCTTCAATTTTGTTTCCTTGATGCTAGCGCTGTTTTGCGGAACTGCAGCCCTGCCTCACATCCTGATCCGCTACTATACGGTCCCAAGCCAGGCTGCTGCTCGTAAATCAACCATCGTTGCGATTGCGTCCATTGGCTTTTTCTACATTCTGACCCTGTTTCTTGGCATGGGCGCGATGACCAACGGTGTTATTAACCTGACCGACAACAACATGTCTGCCCCGCTACTGGCATTATCATTCGGAGTCGTCCTGTTTGCGATTATTTCATCCCTGGCCTTTGCCACGGTTCTCGGGACGGTTTCAGGTCTTATTGTTGCTGCTTCAGGTGCAGTTGCTCATGATCTGATGGATAATTTCCTGGGTATGAATATGAGCGATGCAGCCAAGGTCCGGGCCGGCAAAATTGCCGCAGTGGTCGTCGGTTGTATTGCCATCTATCTAGGCATCGTCTTTGAAGGAATGAACGTCTCCTTTTTGGTTGGTTGGGCCTTCGCTGTTGCCGCTTCTGCTAACCTGCCGGCGATCCTGATGCTTCTGTTCTGGAAAAGGACCACCGGCAAGGGCATCGCTGCATCGATCATGGTCGGCCTGGTGACATCACTGGGTCTGATCCTGATTTCCCCTGACATGTGGGTCCGTTACGGCCTGCTGCCTCAAGACGCGCCGATCAGCTTTAACAGCCCGGCTCTGATTTCGATCCCGGCATCCATTCTTGCGCTGGTTATTGTTTCTTTGATGACCCAGAAGGATGTTCCGATGGTCGCCAGCGAAACGGCTGGCGCCTGATAAAACTTGTCTGGAACTGTTTGATCTGCAATACTCTGGGCCGCCTTTATGGGCGGCCCACTTTTTTATAAGGACCGATGAATGAAACGCTTTCGAGTTACACTGCTGGTTGTCTGCCTGATGCTTGGCTGGCTGGGATTCAATGACCTGTCACTCTATTTTCGTAACCGCACCCCACAGACTCTCAGCATAGAAGAGATTACCAATCAGGGAGCACCGCGCGAGTGGGTTAACATTGTGGGAGGACAGCAGGATCTGTTGCAGGCCATCAACATGAGCGGAACCATGGAGATTGATTCATTTCTGGTTCCACTGAAGCAGACAGCAGAAACAAAAGATTTGCTGGTCTGGTTTGAAACCCGCGATCCGCAGATTATCAGTGCGCTTAAGACCTATTATTTCAAGCTTGATACAGAGGCAGAACGTGCTGCATTCGTCGATGAGAAGCGTCAGCTGTTTTTTGCCCGCCGCGACCTGACAGGCATGACTGTCAGCAACCTGGTTGCAGACTCGAACCGGAGCAAACTTAAGGAGCTCTTGTCAGACATGAATATTCCCGTCTCGGATCAGGTTGTCTTTATCAGTGAAGGAAAAAAACCATCCAGCGGCAGGGGATTTTTCTTTATGAGCATAGCCTTCATCGGGCTGATGAAATTAGCGCGTGATCTTTCACAAAAACCTGCCGAGGCGATAACAGACGAAGAGTAACTTAAACACGGGGCCAGACAGATAAGGCAGACCGGACCTGAGATCCGATCTGCCTTCCAGTATTACACTGATCAAGACGACCGTTTCAACCAATCGGTCATCAGGTCAATCGCCGTCAACACTTTCCCGCAGTACTCACGCAAAAATCCCTCATCTATCCTGGCTTCGCCAGGTAACTGTTCCGCAGCCGCCAGAGCTCTTGCTCCATCGAAGTCGACAAATGCCATCCTTGCAGTAAGCTCAGATTCTGGTCGACCGAACGATGATCCGGGCAGAATTGCAACACCGGTCTCTGCCAACAATCTCCGGCAAAGATCATCTCCTGTCAGAATGTTCCTGCTGTGCAAATTCTCGACGAATGGGCTGAAATCGGGGAACATATAAAAGGCGCCATCAGGCTTTGCGACCATAACACCGGCGCTGGTCAGAGCTTGCCAGATCCACTCGGAAAGGCCGCTCAGAATCTTCCGCGAGTGGGCCAGATAGCGCTCCAGCTCAACCCCGCCACGAAATGCTCGCACCGCTGCATATTGAATCGGTGCACTGGTTGCTGTAAATGTCTCACTTGCGACCACAGCCATCGAATCACGTAACCAGCTCAAGGCAGAGGGAAAAGCAAAGGTCCCCAGCCGCCACCCGCCGGCACCGGCCCATTTACTCAGGCCACTTGCAACAATGGTCCCCTCCGGGTAATATCTGGCTATCGACTGATGATTCCCCTGATAGTTAAGTTCGCCATATATTTCATCAGAGAGCAGAATTATTTTATATTTTCTCGCCACCACTGCCAATGCTTCCAATTGTTCCGCTGAGTAAGTACAGCCGGTCGGGTTGTTCGGATAGTTCAAAATAATAATTCTTGGCTTGGTTGGATCGCTACAGCAGAGCTTGTCAAGCTCTCCCGGGGTCAATAACCAATTATTTGCTCCCTCGGTCTGCAGCCAGCGAACCGGACGACCGATTATATGCGCCTGTGGTGCGTAGGAAACCCAGCTGGGAGTCGGAATCACCAGATCCCCGTAATAGACCAGTTGCATAATGAACATCAACTCTTTCGAACCCGGTCCGATCAACACATCATCGCCAGAGAATGAAAGGTTCTGAGTTCGTCTGTAATAGCCTGCAACCGCGTCACAAAGCGCGGGAAGCCCCTTAACCGGCAAATAGTCTTTCTGATGGGCATTGGCCTGAAGTTCTTTAACTATCGGCACTGGCACAGGAAAGGGAGACTGCCCCAGGCCCAGTTTATAAACCTGCTTTCCCTGACCCAAGAGACGATTACTCTGTTCATTAATCCCAAGAGTCGCAGAGAGCGGGAGTCCTCTGACATTCAGATTCAGATGTACCTCATGTTGTCCATTACCCATTCGCCTGTAACTCCTTTTTCAATTGGAAAGTAGCAACTTTAAACCCCAGCATTATGACTATGAAGCTTCGGCACGATCACCACAAGCACAAATGTCGACATTCGACAACGACTATAATCGCTTGATGTATTCCTTTCAATATATTTTGCCAACTTCAAAAAATTTTGCACTATTATGAACCGTTCCAAAAAGAAAGAGGCCGGAAAATCCGGCCTCTCTATATCTATCAACACCTGTCAACCGAACGGATCAACCGATCAGTCCACCGTTACTTCTCGCGCGATTGGCCAAGATCGTTGGATCCAGCACCTCACCACACGAAGAACACTTCCAGGCATCAAACGTGCGTACAAAAACATAGTATTTTTCAGAATACATGCGGCCTTTACATTTTGGACACTTCATTTTTGACCTCCATCCGCTCATGTAACAACATTACTGCTCTGGTGAACTGCTCTCGCTGTACACACTAGTCTTTACATGAGACATGCCAAAAAAGAAAATATCAGTTTTTTTTTCATTAACTATCTACCTATACTTATTTTATCTTTATTTTTCAGCAGATTACCTCGATTAAAAAAGTTTCTCCAGGAATCAATCCTGCCCTTCCCTATCCCTTTGACCCGAGCAAGAGAGTCAAGATCCAGATAATCGCCATTTATTTGACGATTTGCTTCTATTGCCCCACTCAGCCCAGCTCCAACGCCGGGAAGATAGTCCCAATCAGCCTCAGACATCCGGTCTGGATGGAGCGGTATCCCGAGAGAGACTCTCTGTGCCGATGACATCCAGCCACGTGAACAGCCCCTGACCTCTCCACTAACCACCTGTAATTTATAGGCTTCCCCTGATCGCAAAGGCTTGCATTCGCTAAGAAATGACCACAGTAGCGATCCATCTTTAATGTTCGTCATTTTTCTGACATCCGACATCGACAAAGCGTCAGTTATTTGAAGCACCCCCATTCTCTCATTTCCCAGGTTCAGATCTATTTGAATTTCGGGAGTTTTTTCCACAAAAAAAGTCGGCACACCTTGAGTCACAAGGGTGTGCCGACCAATATCGTAGCTGAGAAAAACCAGAAACAGCAACACCAGCATCGATAAACCGTGCCGGACCTTAATGTTACTTCCCTTTGAGTTCATCATCCTTGAACAGCTTGTACTGAAGGGCATCGATCAATGCCCGATAGGAGGCATCAATAATGTTTTCACTGACACCAACAGTCCCCCATCGACTATCCCGATCACCGGACTCAACCAGAACTCGAGTCACAGACTCAGTTCCTTTCCCGGCGGGAAGGACTCGAACCTTATAGTCAAACAGACACATTTCATTGATCCGGGGATAAAAGCTGGCAAGGGCCTTACGCAGGGCCTTATCGAGCGCATCAACCGGGCCATGTCCATCCGCTGCAACATGTTCGATGCGACCTCCAACCTTGACCTTGACTGTAGCCTCCGAAATTGGAAGCTGATCCCCGGAGCGCAAAGTATCAATGACACGAAAAGCGACAACCGAAAAGAAATGCTTGATCGACCCCATCGCCTTTCGCATCAATAACTCAAACGAGGCATCTGCACCCTCGAACTGGTAGCCTTTGTTCTCAAGATCTTTTATCTCTTCAAGGATTTCCAGGGTTACAGGGTCTTTACTGTCAAGCTCAATGCCACACTCCTCTGCCTTCACGAGAATGTTCGAGCGCCCCGAAAGGTCGGAGACCAGCACCCGGGTGGTATTGCCGACTAGTTCCGGGCGAATATGCTCATAGGTTTCTGGGTGGCGCTGGATTGCGGAAACATGTACCCCCCCCTTGTGGGCAAAAGCCGAGTTCCCGACATAAGGCTGATGCTTATTCGGTACCAGGTTTGCCAACTCATAGACGTAACGAGACAGGCTTCTCAATGTGACCATGCCTGAATCCGTGATGCACTCTTTCTCCATCTTGAGTTTGAGCGCCGGAACAATTGAACAGAGGTTGGCATTGCCACACCGCTCACCAAAACCATTGATCGTCCCTTGAACCTGAACCGCCCCGCTGTCAACAGCAATCAGCGAATTTGCCACGGCACAATCGCTATCGTTGTGAGCATGGATCCCGAGAGGGGTACTGATATGTTTCTTCACCTGCGCCATAATCTCGGCGATGTGTCCCGGCAGGTTACCACCATTGGTGTCACAGAGCACGATACAATCAACATTGGCCTCGGCTGCGGACTTAAGGGTTTTGATTGCATACTCAGGATTAGCCCGATAACCATCAAAGAAGTGTTCGGCGTCATAGAAAACCTCTCCGACTCGGGCCTTGAGATAAGAAAGCGAATCATAAATCAACTCAAGATTCTCATCGAGACTGATCCTTAATGCTTCACTGACGTGAAAATCCCAAGTCTTGCCAAAAATGGTGACCACTTCGGACTCAGACTGAATCAGGGTCTGAATATTCTCGTCCTGCTCCGGTGTCAGCTTGGCTCGACGGGTCGATCCGAACGCTGCAATCTTGGCATGCGCGAGGGTCTCATTTTTTATCTCCTGAAAAAAAGCGATGTCTTTCGGATTAGAACCGGGCCAGCCCCCTTCAATGTAATCAATGCCCAACTCATCCAACCGCTTGGCGATTCGGACCTTATCCTGAACCAGGAAAGAGATATCCTCGGCCTGAGTTCCATCCCTCAACGTTGTGTCATATAGTCTGATCTGACTCATTGCATTTCACCCTTCCGAAAGCAGGATTACTCCTGATCGGTTTCTTTCTGGTCCAGACCGAAAGCTTCATGCAGGACACGAACAGCAAGCTCTGTGTATTTGGCGTCAATCACACAAGAGACCTTAATCTCACTGGTTGAAATCATCTGGATATTGACCCGTTCCTGGGCCAGAGTCTGAAACATTTTGCTGGCAATCCCTGAATGTGAGCGCATGCCGACACCAATGATTGAAACCTTGGCGATCGACTCGTCACTACGAACACCGGACGCTCCAATCTCTCTGGAAAGTTCTTCGACGATTTTCAAGGCCTTTTTGAAATCAGCCTTGGGTACGGTGAAGGTCATATCCGTAGCACCATCATTGGAGATATTCTGAATAATCATATCAACAGTGATGTTGGCATGAGAGAGAGGCGTAAATATCTGGGCCGCGATGCCAGGGTGATCAGGCACACCAAAAATACTGATTTTCGCTTCATCTTTATTGAACGCAATTCCTGAAACCAATACGGCTTCCATCTCATCATCCTCCTTCATAACCAAAGTACCCGGATTATCGTCAAAGCTGGACCGAACGTGAATAACCACACCATATTTCTTGGCAAACTCAACACTGCGAATCTGCAGGACCTTGGCACCCAGGGATGCCATCTCCAGCATTTCTTCGTAGCAGATTTTTTCAATTTTCCGGGCTTCCGGAACCATCCGCGGATCGGTCGTGTAGACCCCGTCGACATCAGTGTAAATCTCACAGACATCAGCCTTAAGCGCTGCCGCAACAGCAACGGCAGAAGTGTCCGAACCGCCGCGCCCAAGAGTTGTTACATTGCCATCAACGTCGATCCCCTGAAATCCGGCAACGATGATAATCGTTCCATTCTTGAGGTCCTCGCGAATGTTCTTGTCATCAATGCTCTTGATCCGTGCCTTGGCATGCGCACTGTCCGTTATCATGGGGATCTGAGAGCCAAGGTAGCTTTTGGCATTATACCCCATTGATTGCAAGCACATGGACAATAACGAGATCGTTACCTGCTCTCCGGTGGAGACCAGAACATCATATTCACGATCGCTGGGGAATTCACACATTTCATTGGCCAGAGCCACCAGCCGATTCGTTTCGCCAGACATGGCCGACACAACCACAACGACGTCATTGCCATCATCGTAGGTTCTGGCCACGCGATTTGCGACATTACGAATCCGCTCAATAGTTCCGACGGATGTGCCACCATATTTTTGTACAACCAGGGACATAGAGTTTTCTTCCTCCACGATTTTGTTTGCAAACAATACTTGCCGAACAACCAGAATGAGCCAGGCAAACCAATGACAGCGAAACGAAACTGTCAACTGCCCCTAAATTAGCAGGAAAGGCCTTTAATAACAGGATTTTCAAAGCGGGTCAAAAGGTTTATCACAGTGCCGGCCGGAGCTTTATACGTTTCAATTGAATTCAGACTTCAGGCGGCGAAGAAACTTCTGATAATCAATGCCACGAGCGGTGAAGCGAACCCTTCTCAGACCTTCGCCAGCATATTCCAATTCAACACACAATCGATCAAAGCCACGATCATTCAGGCGCTCAGGCCACTCGACCAGGGACACCCCGGATCCATGCGCAAACTCATCAAAGCCTAACTCAATTAACTCATCAGGGTCGGACAACCGATAAAGATCAAAGTGATAGAGGTCAAGTCGAGCAGGATAATGATTCATCAAGGTAAAGGTCGGACTGGTGATCGGGGTCTGCTCAGAGACGCCAAGGCCACGGGCTATACCGCGCGCCAACACTGTCTTTCCTGCACCCAGGTCACCCTGCAGCAAAATCAAAGTCGGTTGTTCAATTAATCTTCCGATCAGCATACCAAGGTTCAGGGTTTCCTGTTCGGAAGTGGTCGCCGTATCCCAATCGGCCACCGATCACTCCATTGCCCGAATCAGGTCGAGACGTGCGACGACACCAACCATTGCGCCATCATCAAGAACAGGAATAAGGTGAGCTTTATTGGCGGACATCAGCCCGGCAATTTCACGAACGGTTGCATCAGGGGAACAAGTCACAGGCTTAAGGTTGCAGATTTCGGCAACGGTCTGTGCGGTGACCCGATCCACTTGCTGCTGAAATTTCTTTTCACTATCCAGGTAGAAAACGCCATCGAACAACGCCATAACTGTCGGTATGTGCAGCGGTTTCTGCTGCTCCACGAGGTCAGTTTCGCTGACGACCCCCTTAAGGTCTCCATTATCGTCCACGACCGGCATGCTGCTGACCCCAGTTTCGACAAATTTCAGCGCCAGCTCCTTGAGGCTGGTCTGAAGTGTCACGCTCACAATCTCTTTAGTCATTATTTCTCTGGCTTTAAGCATCAAGATCTCCTTGAGTTAATTGGTTGCGTGCCAACGGGATTTGTGACAGCAGATCACTGGCTTTTAACCCGACACACCCCTGATCTGCCGCCAAACGATCTGCAGCCATTCCGTGGAGGAAGCAGCCGAGACTCGCGGACTCAAATGCTCCCATCCCCTGCGCCAGCAGACCGCCGATCAGGCCGGTCAGAACATCTCCGCTGCCACCGCTTGCCAGCCCGACGTTCCCGGAGGCGTTGATATTGACCCGGCCATCAGGGGCGGCGATCACTGTTCGCGGCCCCTTAAGCACCAGCACAACGCCAAACTCTCCGGCGAACTCACGAGCAATATTGAAGCGATCAGCCTCGATCTCTGTGACACTCAGTCCTGTCAGTCTGGCCATTTCTCCAGGATGAGGCGTCAGAACGGTCGAGCCGCTCTCCCTCTCGAAAAGAGCCGCCGCATGTCCTGCGAACGCATTCAGCGCATCGGCATCAGCGACCACCGGCAGAGGGCATTCAATCAGCATGCGGCGAATCAGCCGTTCCAACTCCCCCCCCCGGCCCAAGCCAGGACCTACCGCCAAAGCATCCCGTCCCGCAAGAAGTTTTTGCAACTCGGGCCAACAGCTTTCGGCTAAAAGCCCTCCAACCTCGGGAAGTGGTGCAGTCATCGCTTCGGTCAATTTCAGTTCCAGAATATCATGAACCGAGGCCGGGCAGGCGACCGTAACCAATCCACACCCGCTGCGCACTGCCGCATCTCCGGCCAATGTTGCTGCGCCGGTCTTACCGCTTGACCCGGCAACGACCAGCAGATGGCCAAAACTTCCCTTGTGGCCGCCTGAAAAGCGCGCAGGTAGCAGTTTGGTCGCATCAGCCGCGTCCAACAATCTACATTCAGGCGTGTCAGTGGAATGGCAGACTGGTGGAATTCCGATTTTTACAACCTTCAGCCGTCCGACCTTGGACGCCCCGGGGTAACTGCCATGCCCGACCTTCCCTTGGTCGAAGCTCACGGTTATCTCCGCACTCACCGCTGAGCCATGGATGCGACCGTTTGAACCATCAACCCCGGAGGGGATATCGACAGCCAACACCGGAAGTCCGCTGTCATTAATCAGCTCAATGGCTTCAGCATAGAGCCCACGAACCGCAGAGGCCAACCCGGTACCGAGCAGCGCATCGATCAGCAGTCGAGGCTTGGTTTCAGAAAAAACATGTGACAGCGTGTCGACATTCTCGGCAAAACTGATATTACCATCCAGTCGCTGCAGGATTTCAAGCATCAACGCGGCATCGCCGCTGACCGAATCTGCAGCTGCAAGCACCAGGGTCCGAACCTGCCATCCCAGCTCAAGAAGCGTCCGGGCCATAACGTAACCGTCACCACCGTTATTCCCCTTGCCCGCCAGGATCAGGACCGGGCCTGGAAACAGTTCTGAAAACTCACGACAAAGCAGGTCAGTCGCAGCTCGTCCCGCATTCTCCATCAGAACAGCACCGGGGATTCCGAACTGCTCAATGGCCTTTCGGTCGGCGTTCTGCATCTGCTCCGCAGTGATCAGTTTCATCAATCCTCCAGCACGACTGTTGCCACGCCATAAAGGCCATCATGACTGTACGAAAGGTGAGTCCGTCTGCCTCCACGCTCAGCAAGAAGTTCGGCGGCCCGGCCGGCAAGCTGCAGCGATGGACAGCCAAGATCGTCGCGAATGACGCATACATCGTGCCAGCGGATTCCCATCCGCAACCCTGTTCCCAGGGCCTTTAAAAAGGCCTCTTTAGCTGCAAAGCGGACCGCCAGATGGGAAGCAGCCTGGCGGTTCGCCAAAGAATATTGCTGCTCTTCTTCAGTAAATATTCGCCTGATGACCGCAAGGTTATTTTTATCAAGGAACTTCTGAAATCGCTCAATACGAGTCAGATCGACACCGATGCCAATGACAGCCATATTTAACCTATGAAAGCAGAGCGATCATTTCACGAACGGCCCGGTCCATCCCGACCAGTGACGCGCGAGCGACGATACTATGCCCGATGTTAAACTCTTCAATACCGCCCAACGCAACGACCGGACCGATGTTCTGGTAGTTCAATCCGTGACCGGCGTTGACACCAAGTCCCAGTTTACGTGCGGCGCTGATCGCCATCTTTATCCGTTGCAGCTGAATCTTCCGGTCCTGCTCCGTTTTCATTTCACAGTAGGTTCCGGTATGAATTTCAATGTAGTCTGCGCCGACACGATGACACGCCTTTATCTGTTCGAGATCTGGTTCCACAAACAGGCTGACCACAATCCCGGCCTGCTTCATCAGGGCAATCTTCTGCGTCAGAGTTCCTCGCAACAGATTGACATCAAGGCCACCTTCGGTGGTCAATTCATGACGTCCTTCCGGAACCAGAGTGACGGAATCGGGGAGGAGCTTCAGCGCGATAGAAATCATCTCGTCAGTCAGTGCCATCTCCAGGTTCATTCTGGTTCTGATTGTTTTACGCAGAATCTCTACATCGCGGTCCTGAATGTGCCTGCGATCTTCGCGCAGATGAATGGTAATCCCATCCGCTCCAGCCAATTCGGCAAAGATCGCAGCAGCAACCGGATCCGGCTCGTCGATACCACGTGCTTCACGGATCGTTGCAATATGATCGACATTAACGCCAAGCTTGGCCAAAATTGTCTACTCCTTTATGTTAGTCCCTACATTCTACCAAAACGGTTTCAGGAAGAGAGGATTCGAGAGGGGAGGTTGAAAGAATAACGGTAGTTCTCTATTCACCCAGGTGTTGTCTGACGACTCCGGCGATCTCTTCCGCCTGTCGCTCGATATTTTTCTGGTCCTGTCCTTCAATCATGACCCGAAGCAGGGGTTCAGTCCCCGAAAAGCGGATCAGCACTCGACCATTCTCTCCAAGCTCTGCTTCTACCGCGTCAATAACTTCACGAATCGGAGCAATCTCACGCAGGTCACACTTTTCTCGAACCCGAACATTGACCAGGACCTGCGGCAATGAAGTCATCACCTGCGCCAGATCAGAGAGGGGCTTACCACTTCGCTGGACGATGGCCAGAACCTGTAACGCCGAGAGCACTCCATCGCCGGTGGTGTTGTGATCAAGAAAAATCATATGCCCCGATTGCTCGCCGCCAAGGTTGTAGCCGTTGCGGCGCATCTCTTCAACGACATAACGGTCACCGACATCCGTCCTCACGACCTTGCCCCCGAGCTGCCTCATGGCAATCTCAAAGCCCATATTGCTCATCACGGTGGCAACGACCGTATTCTTACTGAGCTGACCCGATTTCATCAACTCGGAGGCGCAGATCGCCATAATGTGGTCGCCATCAACCTCCCGGCCCGCTTCATCGACAAAAATAACCCGGTCAGCATCACCATCAAGCGCAATACCGAGGTTCGCTCCATGCTCAATAACCGCTTTGGACATCACTTCAGGATAAGTTGAACCGCAACCATCGTTGATGTTGATGCCGTTCGGTGTGACCCCCAGCGGAACAACCTCTGCACCCAACTCCTCCAGAACCGCCGGGGCGACCTTATAGGCAGCGCCGTTGGCACAATCAAGAACAATCTTCAACCCCTGCAGGTCGAGGTCCCGGGGAAAGGTGTTTTTGAGAAAAACCACGTAACGACCAACGGCATCATCGATCCGAAACGCCTTCCCCACTTCAGCGGCGATCGGGCGCAAGGCATCGATCTCTGTCGAAACCACCAGCTCTTCAAGCTTCATTTCCAATTCATCGGGAAGTTTGAACCCGTCGCTGGAAAAGAATTTAATCCCGTTGTCCTGGTACGGGTTGTGTGATGCGGAAATCACCACACCTGCATCTGCCCGCATGGAAGAGGTAATAAAAGCAATTCCCGGTGTCGGCAACGGCCCGACCTGCAAGACATCCACCCCCATGGAACAGATTCCGGCGACCAGAGCATTTTCCAGCATATAGCCTGAAAGACGGGTGTCTTTGCCGATCACCAGCCGGTGACGCTTGTGACTGTTTTTAAAAACATGGGCAGCGGCCCTGCCCAACTGCATCGCTGTTTCAGTTGTCATAGGTGGAATATTAGCAACACCACGCACACCGTCAGTACCAAACAGCCTTTTGCCATTCTCCATTGCTACGGCTTCCCTTCTAAGTTGTCTTCCACTTCTGGCTCTGGAAGATCAAGCGCTTCAATCTCAACTGTGACTTCTGTGGTTTTCTCATCCTTGAAGCGGGTGTAGGTCCCCTCGTGCAGCAATGGCACAATGAGAGTGAAGCTCTCGACAATCCCATCAAGATCGATTGCTTCGGTGGTCACCTCGGAGACCCGCTTCAACTCTTTCTCTGCCCCTTCGATCAGTGCCTGTTCGGGGATCGCTTTTAATCCGGCCACCCGATACCCCGGAGGCGGCTCGCCCCTTAAAACGACCTTGATAGGCACCCGTTTCTCCCGAATCCGCTCCAGCTTGATATCGATAAAAGATGGAGAAAGGCGAGTCACACGCAAGCCGCTCGGGATATCCAGTTTTTCTTCAAGTCGCTTGAATGTCGTTAGTCCCGGCTTGAGATCCGCAAGATCGACAGCAATACTCATGTCGCTGGGGTTAACCTTGAGTAACAGGGTCCGAGGGCCGCTGATCCTTACATCCACAAGGCTCGGCACCTCGTTGGCGACCATCAACGACGCCGGAACATTCTGTAGATGCAGGGGAATCGCATAACCGACTTCCAGTCGACGCTCCCCCATAATAAACATCCAGAGCGCCATCGCGAAGACCAGAGAGGTGAGCTTCAGGGTCCAGTTTTCAGTCACTAGCCTCAGCATCAGCCTACCCCTTCTTCCTGTTTTTGCGAGGTTCCAGAAGCCGCGTCAGAACTTTTTTCAGACCGGCTGAGTCGAGATCCCGGGTAATCCCTCCGTTGATAACGACCGAAATTTTTCCCGTCTCTTCTGAAACGACTATAACCACCGCGTCAACCAGCTCCGTCAGACCGATTGCGGCTCTATGTCGAGTTCCCAGGCTCTTGCTGATGTCCGGGCTTTCACTCAGTGGAAGAAGGCATCCGGCCTGCTTGAGCCGGCCCTGTTCAAGGACCAGGGCGCCATCATGGATCGGAGATCCGGGCAGAAAAATAGAGGTGATAATTTCGCTGGATACCTTGGCGTCGATCGGCGTCCCAACGTTCAAAATATCTTTCAGTCCTGTCTCCCGTTCGATGACCAACAGCGCGCCGATGCGACGATTGGCCATAGCGACGGAAGCCTTCACCAGTTCATCGATAATTTCCGACTCTTCCAGATGAGTCATCCCGGCAAAAAACGGATTGCGTCCGACATGCATCAGAGCTCGACGTATATCGCTCTGAAAAATAACGACTATGACCAGAATGATTGAAGTGAGAAAATTGCTGAGCAGCCAATTCAGTGTATGCAGGTCACCGACTCTGGAAGCGACATAAACCAGCAGAATGACAGCGATCCCAAGCAACATCTGGACCGCCCGGGTTCCCTTGATAAGAAGAATGATCCGGTAAATGATAAAGGCGACAATACCAATGTCGAGCAGGTCGAGAACGCGAATATTGGTCAAGACATCAAGCATCGTCGGCTCCGTTGCCGCTGAGAGGGGTCAACTACACAAGCAGGTTATAAAATACAAAACAAGCTCCGCAATCAAGGCAATTTACCTTCCCGGACTGCCCAGGCGACCAAGGCTGCGTCCCTGGCTTCACGCACATCATGAGCCCTGAAAATCTGGACTCCTTTTTCCACCGCCAGAGCCAGTGTTGCCAACGTACCGGCTCCTCTTTGTCGCGGATCATCCTGGCCGAGAATGCGGCCGATAAAACTCTTTCGTGACGTCCCAAGTAAGATCGGGTAGCCAAGCTGGTGGAACTCATTCAATCGCCGCAGGAGAACCAGGTTCCCATCGACGCTCTTGCCGAACCCAATCCCCGGATCGATGGCCAGACCGCGAGGAGAGACTCCGGCCGCTAAAGCAATATCGAGACTCAATTGCAGAGAATCAAGAACCTCTGTCACCAGATCATGATAGTCCGTATTTTTCTGCATCTCCCGAGGGGTGCCGCGAGTGTGCATTAAAAAAAGACCCGCTCCAACCTCCGCAGCAACCTCGACCATGCCGTCATCAAATTGAAGACCACTGATATCATTGATATAATTGGCCCCGGCCAGCACCGCGGCACGAGCGACTACGCTTTTGGTGGTATCGATGGAAAGCGGGATATCCGTTTCGCGCCGCAACCGCTCAATGACCGGAATCACCCGGTCGAGCTCCTCTGTTTCTGAAACCGGGTCAGCTCCCGGCCGACTGCTTTCTCCACCGATATCGATCAGGTCAGCGCCGTCAGCGACCAACTTCAGCCCCTGTCGGAGAGCCAATTCAATGCTGAGATATTCGCCTCCGTCAGAGAAGGAATCGGGGGTCACATTCAGCACACCCATGATTCTCGGTCGAGACAGGTCAAGCCGACAGTTCCGTCCCTCCAGAAAAGCAGCCCCCCCCGGAATCAATCTTCAGAGGCCTCGGTTTCTACGATCTCTATAGTTTCTGACTCTGGCTCAGTCGTGGTTGGTTCCTTTTTTCTGTCTGGAAAGACCAGACCCAGGATCTCCTGAGACTCCAGGGTCTCACGTTCCAATAACGCCTCAGACAATGCAATCAGTTGATCCTGATGTTCCTTAAGAACCTTCGTGGTGATTGCGTAGTTTTCCTTGACGATGCGGCGAATCTCGTTATCAATCTCAACCGCCATCGCCTCACTGTAGTTTTTGACGTGCCCCATGTCGCGGCCAAGGAACACTTCGCCGCCCTCTTTCTCGCCAAAGGTCAGCGGCCCGATCTTTTCGCTCATTCCCCATTCACAGACCATCTTACGAGCGATAGAGGTCACCCGATCAAGGTCGTTGCTGGCACCGGTGGTCACCGAATCGAAGGTCAACTCCTCGGCAATCCGACCGCCGAGCAGAGCACGAATCCGAATTTCAAGACCCGTAGCGGTTTCGTTGTATTTTTCCTCCGTCGGCAGGTACATGGTCACACCCATGGCACGGCCACGAGGGATAATGGAGACCTTATGAACCGGGTCAGATCCCGGCGTCAGCAGTGCAATCAGGGCATGCCCCGCTTCATGATAGGCGGTCACCCGCTTTTCTTCTTCGGTGATCACCATAGAGCGTCGTTCGGCGCCCATCAGAACCTTGTCTTTCGCCGCCTCCATATCATCCATATCGACCTGGGTCTTATTGGCGCGCGCGGCCAGCAAGGCCGCCTCGTTAATCAGATTGGCCAGATCAGCACCTGACATTCCGGGGGTCCCCTTGGCGACAACCTCCATGTCAACACCATCCCCCAGCGGAACCTTGCGGGAATGGACTTTCAGGATCCGGGTACGCCCTTTGACATCGGGGCGCGGCACAACCACCTGCCGGTCGAAACGCCCAGGTCTCAACAGCGCAGGATCCAGGACATCGGGACGGTTGGTTGCCGCCACCAGAATGACCCCTTCGTTCGATTCAAAACCATCCATCTCGACCAGCAGCTGATTCAGGGTCTGCTCACGCTCGTCATGACCGCCACCCAAACCTGCGCCACGGTGCCGACCAACAGCGTCGATCTCATCAATGAAGATAATGCAAGGTGCGTTCTTCTTCCCCTGCACGAACAGATCGCGAACCCGGCTGGCGCCAACGCCGACAAACATCTCGACGAAATCAGAGCCGGAGATGGTAAAGAACGGCACACCTGCTTCCCCGGCAATAGCCCTTGCCAGCAGCGTCTTACCGGTTCCCGGAGAGCCTACCAGCAGGACTCCTTTAGGGATTCGACCCCCTAAGCGAGTAAACTTCTTCGGATCCTTGAGGAACTCTACAACCTCCTCAAGTTCCTGCTTGGCCTCGTCTACTCCGGCAACATCCTTGAAGGTCACCTGCCCCTGAGTATCTGTCAGCAGTTTGGCCTTGCTCTTGCCAAAGCTCATCGCTTTGCCGCCACCCGACTGCATCTGACGCATGAAGAAAATCCAGACGGCAATCAAGAGCAGGATCGGTCCCCAGGAGATCAGCAGGGTAAACCAGAACCCCTGATCATCGACCGGCTTGGCAACAATCGTTATCCCCTTATCCTTGAGGTCCGGAATCAGCTCCAGATCCGGAGGAGCAGTGGTCTGAAACTTGGCACCATCCTCATAGACACCGTTTATCTGGTTGCCCTGAATCGTGACATCAGTGACCTGGCCAGTCTCAACCGCATTTAGAAATTCTGTGTAATTAATCGGTTTCTGTTCACCTTCACGCTGAGACATCATGTTGAACAACATGATCATCAACAACGAAATGACAAGCCAGAGAGCGAGATTTTTCTGAAATTGACTCACAAGACCCCCTATGGAGTTATTCCTGAAATTCGGCCCTTTTGAGCGAACTCCAAGGTGTTGGATTTAACTGAGAAAATTAACATAAAGAACTAGCGCCCTCAAGGATTTTATCCCTGAATTTCGCTGTTATAGAGTGTCAAACGAAGAATTCTGCCCGGCTTTTCCCCAACTGGCGCCAGTGCAGAGCGGCGAACCCCCGCAACCCAGAGGATTTCCCCAGCGGAGACCACCAGGGGAACCTGCCTGCGCTGCTCAATCTCAAGCTTGGAATCGATGAAAAAATCCTTGAGTTTCTTGCTTCCACCTGTCCCGGAGGGGGTGAACCAGTCACCGTCACGAAAGGTACGGATCTGCAGTGGTCCATCGATCTCTGTCGCCGTAAACTCAACAACCCGTTCCTGTTCGCCAGCTGATAGCATATCAAATTCGGCCCTCAGCTGACGGCCATCGGGCAGACAAACGACACCGGGAGGTTGTAACTCCAGAGAATACGCCACGTTGGCAGGTTTTGACCGGCGCAACCATAGCTGGTCATAGCGGCGAGCGACCCACAAACCCGGAAGGTCAATGGAGGCCTGGGGTTGTTCGCCATGCAACAGTTGATCGACAGCAACCAGATGTTTCTCCGTCACTCCCTGCAGATCATCGCGCAACATTCGAATCGCTTCACGTAAAATCCGGACCTGTAGCGCAGGGTGCAGGTCAAGAAGACCCTTCAAGCACAATCGCAAGCCATCATTCCGAGAGAGAATCAAGCGGGAGAGTGCCTCACCTATTAACGTCGCCCAGAACTCCTCCTCGACTTGCTGCTGACGACAAAGCAGATCAAGACGTTCCTCCAGGCGCGGATTGTACTCTCGAAGTTGTGGCAACAACGCGTGACGAACCCGATTGCGTAAATAGGTCAAGTCCTGATTTGAAAGATCTTCTCTCCACTCCAAACCTTGCCACCGGGCATACTCCAGAAGTTGCTCACGGCTGATAGCCAGCAAGGGTCTCAGCCATCGATCCTGACATGGGTGCATGGCGGCAAGACCACTAAACCCGGAGCCACGCAACAAGCGGAGTAAAAAAGTTTCCGCCTGATCATCCCGATGATGAGCCAGGACAATAAAATCAGCCCCCTGCTCTTGAGCCGTTCGCAGCAAGAATTCTCGTCTCGCCTCGCGACCCGCCATCTCCAGACTCAGTCTTTTTTGCCGTGCCAGCGCAGGGACATCGCAACGTTCGACAGTCAGGGGGAGCTCCCATTGCTGACAAAGATTGGAGACGAACTGCGCATCCTCTCGACTTTCCAACCTGATCGCGTGATCGAGGTGGGCGACTGTCAGCGCAAAACCTTTTCTCGCTGAGAGCCTTTTCAGCAGGTGCAGTAAGACAACCGAATCAACACCACCAGACAAGGCAACCAACAATTGCGTTTCTGATGTGACCCACTTATTCTGCTCAAGCTGTCTCAACAGGTCAGGGCACATAAGTCGTCCCGAAGCAAAAAAGCCCCCCCCGAAACGGGAAGGGCCTTGAAGATGGTGGCGGTGCAGAGATTCGAACTCCGGACACTGCGGATATGAGCCGCATGCTCTAACCAACTGAGCTACACCGCCAGACTCCATAAAAAACCTCCCATCAGGAGGTATCTGGCTTTGGTTGCGGGAGAGGGATTTGAACCCCCGACCTCCGGGTTATGAGCCCGACGAGCTACCAGACTGCTCTATCCCGCGTTACGGACTCGGAAAGTATTACTCCGCTCCTGAAATGTCAAGAAAAAAATCCAGCTCCATCCACACTGCCCACCATCAGTAAGATCGGTCCTAAGACCTTATTTAATGCGGCCTTAGAGGCGGGAAACAAAGCCCTTTATGTTGTCTTTTTTATCAGCAATTGTCAGGGCAGTCTTTGCTTCTTCTGCATCAGCGAACGGTCCCAGGCGGACTCGGTACCAGATCCCTTTCGCTCCCAAATCAGCTTCGGCAATGAACACGGGATAGCCTTTTTGCATAAGACTCTTCTTGAGACGACCCGCATCGGCAACGGATGAAAATGAGCCAACCTGAACCGAATATGTCCCACCAGCCGCGGCTCTTGGGATTTCTTTCGGAATCTCTGGAGTGCCAGCTGAAGCTTGCCCATTTCCAGGCCTGGGCTGAGATTCTGCCTGGGGGGAGACCTTCGCAACTTCAAGCGTCGCCGGAACCTGCACCTCCGATGGCGGTTCCGTAACCGGCTCCTCTTCGGGAGGCAGATTAATGCCACTGCCCAGTGGCACCGTTTCACCCCTTGAAAGATTATCGTAGAAAGTCAGCTTTTCTTCCTCAGCAGGAGCACCTTCAATCTGCTCACCGACCCCGGTAGCCGACTGAGTTGAGGGAGAGTCCGCGACCATAATGCGTCCCTGCTCAGACTGACTCTGCGCCATGTCTCGCTCCGCCCCCCTGCGACCGACCATCACCCCAAGCGTAAAACTGGAAAGAGAGACGATCAGCACCAGCACCAGAAGGATCAGCGCCTGCTTTCGTTCCATGCGGCGCTGCGTGCGGGTTTTAGTCTCAACCATCATAAATATACCTTCATCCTATTGCGGATAGTTTCATAAAACACAGACAGTTGCATCTACTGAGCAGAATCCGGCGCTTTATCAAACTGGTAGATCAACTCACCTTCTCGAACCATGCCAAGCTTTTTTCTGGCTAACTGTTCCCAGTAATCCCGATCCTTGCGCAAACGACTGATTTCATCCTTGAGTAACTGACGTTCATCCTGCAACGACTGGAGTTCTTTTTGCAGCTCTGCCTTGTAACGACTCGACTGAATCGTACGCAGTACGCCACGGTCGCCAAACATGGCAAAACCAAGCATAAGCAGGACAAGCAGGATCAACCAGACAGGAGCTACCAGCCTTGTCGGCCGGGTCGATTCTTTTGCAGCCAACAGTTCCTCCCTCAGCGACGAAGGCCCTGAGATACCCGGCTAATTTCTCATGAGAAAAGGGGCTCGTCAACCTTCTTTTTGTCCCGTTCCAAAACAGCTAACCTCGCGCTATAGAAGGTTAACTTCCTCCCATGGTCCTGCCAGAGCTGCCGACCCTGCCGATCCCCCCCAGGGAGAATGAAAGCATAACCGATTTTTCGTCGTCCCGATCACGTAGCGTCACAAACAGGCCCCAGCATTGATGGCGGTATTCCAGATCCAGAACCTGTTCAAGTTGCCGAGATGTTTCAAAATCATAGCGATTGAGGTAGCCAAGGTAAACAGGTTTAAGCAGTGCCAATTCCAGGCGAAGGCTACCGTAATCAATCGCCTCTTCATCGAGAGCGGTCCTTCGGTTACGATATTCAAGCCTCAGGCGGTTTCCGCGCTGATCGTGAAAAGATGTCTCCACACTGTATTTGTCCCAGCGGCCACGATCAAAATCGTAACTGCTGTCACTACTGAACTGTATAAACTCGTACGGATCGAAAAGTAACTGTCCACGCAGAGCCGAAAACCGTGCCGAGGATCCTCCATTCGGCAACAGATCATAGCTCTGCGACAATCTAAAAAAGAGCAGCTCGCGGTACTCCGGAACCGCATCACCAGACAACAATTTGGTGGTAAGCCTTTGAGTCAACCCGTACTCCAGCTTCTCTGTCTCATCAATCCGATCAAAGCTGTCAAACTCGGGCAACATCTCTTGATCGACATCCGGGACATAAATAAAGGAAATATCCGGTTCGAGCATGTGACGAACCCGGTCAACGGATCCGGTTTCCCAAGGATAGACGCGATAAAATCGACTGCTCAGCCGCGTTGAGAAATCATAAAATCCACTCTGCTCATGGTTCGACTGGTCCCCTGAAGTCCAGTAATGCCTCTCATTCCAGCCAACTTCCGGCATAACATTAATGGCATCCCACAAGGTATAAGTAGCCAAAAGGGCAGGACGGACCCTGATACGTTGCCCTTTCAGCCCTTCCTCTCGCCAGAAGTTCGTATATTCACTCCCTGACGCAAAATAGAAGGGTGAAGCACCGATCCTCTGACGAACCGAGTCAAAACTGATGCGCGGCAACCACTGCAGCGTAGTCGGATCATCAACTTTCAGATTTTTCGTATAGCGAAGCTGGCCAACCAGATTGTTCAGACCCCAGTTACGGCTGAGAGAAACAATCGACACGCTCTGGTCTTTATTGTACTCCCCGGCGTCCTCGCCGAAATCATCAAAATAATCCAAAGCACTGACATATTCGGTATCGGCGCTCAAGCGGATTTGACCGGGCAAGGTCCCGCGATGGTCCCAGGAAAACGCCTGTCGATCCTCACCTTCTTCAGCGGAGACATGATAACCACGGGCTTCACCCGCGTTGTCCCGACTAAAGACATAGCGGTATTCCAAACCCTTGCCGAGACCCAGATTGGAAAGATAATCCAGATAGAAGGTCGCATCCTGATTCCGACTGATGACCTGGTAATAAGCGCCTGAATACTCCATTCCGCGTCGGTCTGAATAACCGACACTTGGTATCAGCAGACCGGATTCCCGCTCGGTTTTCGCCGGATAGATCATGTAAGGAACGTAGAAGGATGGAAGACCTTTAAGATAAAAAATCGTATTCCAGGCACGCGCGTAACCGCCAACAGTCAGGTCCAGTTGGCTGGCGTTAAATTTCCAGGCCGGAACATCGCCCTCGCAGGTGGTAAAACTGCCATCGATAATCCGGTAGTCTGATACGCCACGTTTTTCGATACGAGCGCCACTAACCCGCAGGTTCTGCTCGGCAAGAAAGGCATCCCCATCCTCGACAAAGCCAGTTTCATCATTGAGATTGTAGTGAAGCCGCTTTCCTGACAGTCGTTCCTGCTCTCGCGCCAGCACAACATTCCCAGTCGCGTTAATATCGCCGCTGTCGCGATGCCACCAGAGCTCATCACTCCGCAGTTCGAGGTCTCCCTGTTTAAGCCTGACGTGACCGCTGGCCAGATAACGGCCAGCCTGGTCATCAAAGGAGAGTTGATCGGCTTCAAGGTCGACCGGTTCTTCCCCTGAGACAGACGGAACCACTGCTGCCGCGTATGCCAGTTCGGACAGACTCAACAGGAACACAAGTGAAAACGATATCAAGATGCGGGCTGCTATCACGTGGCCGTCCCTGTCCAACAAGCGTTTTTCAATCCGTCAGGGTGAGCAACAGTCGAAAATAACTGTTCACGAATCTCCGCAACCAGGAACAACGACCCTGCAACGAGGATCAATTCCTCTGCTTTCCTGGTATTCTGAGCTGCGGCCAACGCTTGCTGCGGAAGTTCAAAGACTTCGGCAGAAACGCCCGCCTTACGAGCCAGGGCTGCAAGGGAATGGGGGGAGACAGCAGCTTCAACCGGCGGCTTACAGGCATAAAGCTGCTTGGTAAACGGTAGCAGCGGAGTCAGAATTTTTTCACTATCTTTGTCTGCCTTAAGCCCGACAATCCAATGAATCCCGTCCAGACTCTTCGTCTTCAGGTATGCGCCGAGGACTTCGGCACCTGCAGGGTTATGTGCCCCGTCGAGCAGCACATGGCCGGACAGCCACTCAAGTCGACCGGGCCAGACGACCTGTGCGATCCCCTCCCGCATTGCGGAGGTAGAGATCTTCACACCCGATCGCTTCAACAATTCGGCAGCTGCCAGTGCAAGGCTCAGATTTTCAAGTTGGTGAGTACCAGTCAGTCCCGGAGTCAGATCACTAAGGGTGCGATCCAGCCCGTGATAATTGAATCGATCAGCGCTGGCCCGCCAGGTGAAATCCGTGCCGGAACGAAAAAGAGGAGCCTCCAGAGTGAGCGCTTTCTTCTCAACGACCCTGGCCGCGGCCTCTGGCTGACGAGCCGACAAGACCGGGACCTGCTGTTTGAAAATTCCGGCCTTCTCTCCTGCGACCGCAGCCAGGGAATCCCCCAGATGTTCCGCATGATCGAGACTGATCGGCGAAAGCAGGACAAGCTCCGGGCTGACAATATTGGTCGCGTCCAGTCGCCCCCCCATGCCGACCTCCAGAACCACCCACTCCACGCCGTTGCGTTGAAAAGAGAGCAGGGCCAAAGCGGTCGCAAACTCAAAAAAAGTCGTGCCGAGATCTTCTGCCACCGGTTTGATCTCTTCGATTAAGGCGGCAACAGACTGCTCCTCAATCGGTTTTCCGTTGATCTGGATGCGTTCGGTAAAGCTGTGCAGGTGAGGGGAGGTATAGAGACCGGTCCGCAAACCAGCCTGGCACAAGATCGAGGCAAGAGCAGAAGCAGTCGACCCTTTGCCGTTGGTCCCGGCAACATGGACGATGCGCAGTGCGTCCTGTGGATTTCCGAGCCGCTTCAGCAGCAGGGCCGTGTTTTCCAGCCCAAGCTTTATGCCGAAGCGCTGCAGAGAATATAGATAGTCGAGACTGGCCTGATAGCCCATCCCCATTCTCAATTTTTTGTGAAAATATTTAAGATCTGGGAGAGACGGGCCTTCATTTCCTTGCGCGGCACAATCATATCGACCATGCCATGCTCCAACAGATATTCAGAACGCTGAAACCCGTCAGGGAGAGTCTGGCGAATGGTCTGCTCAATAACCCGGGGACCGGCAAAGCCGATCAGAGCCCGTGGTTCGGCCATATTAATATCACCCAGCATGGCAAAGCTTGCAGTGACTCCACCGGTGGTCGGGTCGGTCAACACCGAAATAAAAGGGATCCCGGCAGCTTTCAGCTTCGCCAGTGCTGCGCTGGTCTTCGCCATCTGCATCAGAGACAGGATGCTCTCCTGCATCCGCGCGCCTCCCGATGAGGAGAAGATCAGAACCGGTGACTTGGTTTGCAACCCCTTTTCAATAGCGCGGGTTATCTTCTCGCCGACGACGGACCCCATACTCCCCCCCATAAAAGAGAAGTCGAAAACTGCAAGCACCGCTGGCAGCCCTTCTATCGTGCCACTGCCGCAGATAACGGCATCACCGTCACCAGCTTTTTTTACCGCTGCCTTGATCCGATCTTTATATTTTTTGGAATCCTTGAACTCCAGAAAATCGACAGACTTGACTGCTGCGTCCATCTCGACGAAAGATCCTTCGTCAAGTACCAGATCGATCCGCTCGCGGGCGCTGATCCGGAAGTGATAATCACACTTGGGACAGACATTCAGGTTCCGCTCGATCTCCTTGGCGTAGATAATCTCCTGGCAGTTTTTACATTTGGTCCAGACACCTTCCGGCATTTGCACTGTTTTGTTTTCAACAGCCGCGACGGGTGCTTTTTTTCTTTTAAACCAAACCATTATAAACCTCGCACGATTCGGGAACAGTCGTTATGTCCAGGATCTTCAGACACGCGCATCCCTTATGCTGCAGTATTAAACCAGACGGCCAGACTTCAATGGAAGAATGAACCCCCGGCACGATCAACTTCTGGCCGCTTGAATCAGCGACTTGCGGACAACCCGCTCTTCAGAGATTCGACAAAGCTCTGAACCCGTGGCAAAAGCTCACTGCTCTTGCCATATTTTTCGATAATTCTAACCAACGCACTGCCGACCACAACGCCATCAGCAAAACGCCCTACGGCTCTGGCATCCTCTGGTGTCGTGATCCCAAACCCGACGCCAACCGGTAGATCGGTCATCCCTTTGAGCTCTTCGACGGCTTCGCGGATATCATCGGGACTGACCTTTTGCGTTCCGGTCACCCCGGTCATTGAGACGTAATAAAGATATCCTTCCGCAACCTCTGCCAACTGACGCATCCGCTCCGGCGGCGTAGTCGGGGCCAGCAGGGTAATCATAGCAATCCCTGCCTGCTTCAAACAAGCCGTGATCTCGCCAGACTCTTCAGGCGGCAAGTCAACCAGCAGCAGGCCATCAACCCCGGCCGCTCCGGCATCAACAGCAAACTTCTCCACGCCGTAACGAAACACTGGGTTGTAGTACCCCATCAGCACCAGCGGGATCTGGCAATCTCGACGAACAGTCCCGACCATCTGCAGAATATTTTCCAGGGTCGCGCCAGCGGCCAATGCTCGTTCCGACGAAGCCTGAATCGTAGGGCCATCAGCCATCGGGTCCGAAAAGGGGAAGCCGAGTTCGATGACATCGGCCCCGGCGGCGGCCAAGGTCCTGATCAGACCAGCGGTTGTGTCGATATCAGGATCTCCGGCGGTCAGAAAAGGGATCAGACCTGGTTCATTGCGCTGCCGTAAATCGTTAAAAACCGTCTTAATTCGTGTCATCTATTCTGTCAGCTTCCTGCAAGCGCCAAGAGACCATCAAATATTTTAGTCTAATCGAAGCCATGGGGGAGGTTCAATCCTTTTCTCCCCGCGACCACCAAATTTTTCAATCCCAGGAAACCGTCACCTTCATGATAGCAGAGAGACTCTCTGTCGCCACCATGTTCGTAAAGGAAGTCAACAGCCAGCAAACAGGCACGTGGATCAGGATGGCTTTCCAGCCGGCTTACGCCCGCTGCGTGGACCACGCCGGGGGGGACGACGTCGCGAGGCACCTCCCGGCTTCTCCACCGGCGGTTTCTTGCGTTTGACGTGAGCACGCTTGTAATCGAAGCAGAACTCTTCGTCAATCGGCATCATGCTGGGAATTTTTATGCCCAGATAGGCCTCGATCTCCTCGAGGATATAGACCATCTCCTCGTCGGCGAAACTGATCGCCAGCCCCTTGGACCCAGCTCTGGCGGTGCGTCCGATTCGATGGACGTAATCCTCCCGGTCCTGAGGGAGATCATAGTTGACGACATGCGTGATGTTATCAACATGAATACCCCGCGAGGCAACATCAGTTGCCACCAGGTGAGTCAAAGTCCCGTCCTTGAACTGTTCGAGAATGCGCATCCTTTTCTTCTGCGGAACGTCACCGGACAATACACCACTCGGCAGATTATTGGCGTTAAGCAGTGCGTCCAGCCGTTCAGCTTCGGCCTTGGTATTAACGAACAGCAAAACCCGCTCAATCTCTTTCTCCAACTTCAGCAATCCGAGCAACAGGGCAAACTTCTCGCGTCGTGAGACATGATAGAGGACCTGTTCAATCCCTTCGGCCGTGACCTGCTCCGGCTCGATCTGGACCTTTTCTGCCAGATCCATGAACTCATAGGCCAATTCCATCACCTGCGGAGACAAGGTCGCGGAGAAGAGCATGGTCTGCCGCTTCTCAAAGGATGGGAGGTTCCGCAGAATGTAGCGCAAGTCCTTAATGAACCCCATATCGAACATCCGGTCCGCTTCATCGATTACCAGCGATTCGACGCGGTTCATGGAAAAGACCCGCTGTTTGTAATAATCGATCAGGCGTCCAGGCGTCGCGACAATAATATCGACTCCGTCCTTTAAAGCCTGACGCTGCTTTTCGTAATCCATACCACCGAAAATAGGCTGGACTCGCAACCCGGTATATTTACCGAGACTTTCCGCGTCATTGCAGATCTGAACCACCAGTTCACGAGTTGGGGCCATGATCAAGGCTCGCGGATTGTTACTGGTCGCTCGACCGCTTTTCAACAGCTTGCTGAACAGGGAAATCAGAAAAGCCGCTGTTTTGCCGGTTCCGGTCTGGGCCTGGGCAGCGACATCCTTCCCCTGCAACGCCAGAGGAATTGATTCCTGCTGCACCGGGGTGAGTTCAGTAAAGCCAGTCTGCTCGATCCCCTTCAAGACTTCCGGGGTTAAATCCAGTTCGGTAAATTTCATAAATCACTCAAGGTTCGAGAAGCCAGGTTTCAGGTTATAGGAAAACCGAAAGCTGCACGCACCTAAAAAATATTATTTAAATCAACTGCTAGCTTCTAGAACCTAGTTCCTAGAACCTAAAATTCCACACCCATCGCATCCGCGACAGTATGAATGTCTTTATCTCCACGCCCGGAGAGACAAACGAGAATCGTCTGGTCCCTGGTCATGGTTGGAGCTAATTTCATGACCTGTGCGATCGCGTGAGCACTTTCAAGGGCCGGGATAATCCCCTCAACCCTGGTCAAACGCTGAAACGCCTCAAGGGCCTCGTCGTCTGTTACAGAGACATATTCAGCGCGGCCGATATCGTTCAGGTGGGCATGCTCCGGGCCGACCCCCGGATAGTCGAGTCCGGCAGAAATCGAGTGGGCATGTTCAATCTGACCCGCATCATCCTGCAGTAAATAGGTTTTATTACCGTGCAGAACGCCGGGAGCGCCAGCAGAGATGGATGCTGCGTGTTTGTCGGTATCGACACCCAGACCTGCCGCCTCGACACCAATCAGCCGCACGTCGGTGTCGTTGACAAAGGGATAGAACATCCCCATGGCGTTCGAACCTCCACCTATACAGGCCAGGGCGACGTCAGGCAAGCAGCCTTTAGCTTCCTGCATCTGCGTCTTTGATTCATTGCCAATCACGGACTGGAAATCGCGCACCAGAAGCGGATAGGGGTGCGGGCCGGCCACAGTACCGATGATATAAAAAGTGTCCCGCACGTGGGTGACCCAATGGCGCATCGCATCGTTCATGGCATCCTTGAGGGTCGCGGTCCCGCTGGTCACCTCATGAACCTTGGCTCCGAGCAATTTCATCCGGAACACATTCAGTGACTGCCGACGGATATCCTCGGCGCCCATAAAAACTTCGCATTCCATACCGAAGAGGGCGGCGACGGTTGCGGTGGCCACACCATGCTGCCCGGCACCTGTCTCGGCGATCACCCGCTTTTTACCCATGCGGCGAGCCAACAGGATCTGGCCGACAGTATTGTTCACTTTATGCGCGCCGGTATGGTTGAGGTCTTCCCGCTTCAGATAAATCTGTGCCCCTCCCAGCTGTTCGCTGAGACGCCGGGCATGATAGAGCGGACTGGGTCGACCGACATAATGCTTGAGATAATAGGCAAATTCCTGCTGAAACGACGGGTCCTGACGAACTTCGTCATAAGCCTTCTCCAATTCGAGAAGCGCAGGCATCAAGGTCTCAGCCACATACCGTCCACCATATTCGCCAAAATGTCCTCGTACATCGGGAAAATCGTAATTCATCAGTTCCTCACCCGGCGGATAAATTCCGCCACCTTTTCATGATCTTTCTTACCTGGGGTCCGTTCGACACCGCTCGACACGTCAACCGCGTATGGATTAATCGCGTCGATAGCCCGGGCCACGTTATCCGGCCGTAAGCCACCCGCCAGGATTATCGGCCTGCGGCCTGCCAGTTCGCGCGCTAACTGCCAATCAAAAGAGTGCCCACTTCCACCATAGACCTGATCAGACCAGGCATCAAGGAGCAGAGCAAAGGGATAGTCATCGGCTCGGGCCAAAGTGCCTGAATCCCTGACCCGCAATGCCTTGATCAACTTCAATGACGACAGCAGCCGGCAATCCTCCGGCGTCTCGTCGCCATGTAGCTGTACGCGATCAAGTTGACACTGTGCTGCAGTATCGATGATCGTTTGTGGCTCTTCATTGACAAACAGACCCACCGTCGTCACCAACGGCGGCAACTGCACAATGATCTCACGGGCCTGCTCTGCGGTGATGCAGCGAGGGCTTTTTTCGAAAAACACAAAACCAAGTGCATCCGCCCCACAGGCTGCAGCCTGCAAGGCGTCTTCCAGATTCGTGATGCCGCAGATTTTGATTCGGGTCATGCTGGAACCTTCAGGTTCTAGGTTCTAGGTTCTAGGTTCTAGGACAAACCTAGCACCTGAATCCTAGTTCCTTTCTCCTGCACCTAAAAATCAACCTTCGGCAGATGTGCCAGAGACTCTTTGATCGCCTCATTCGGATACTCGTAATTATCCAGCTCACCGGAAAAGAAGGCGTCATATGCGGCCATATCAACATGCCCGTGACCAGACAGGTTAAAGAGAATCGTTTTCTCCTTCCCTTCCTCCCTGGCCTGTATCGCTTCATCGAAAGCAGCACGAATGGCATGAGAGGATTCTGGCGCGGGGATAATCCCCTCGCAACGGGCAAACTGGACTGCCGCCTCAAAGCACTCAACCTGACCGACCGCCCTGGCCTCAATGATTCCGGCATCCAGAAGTTGTGAAACCAGCGGCGCGGCGCCATGATAACGCAGGCCGCCGGCGTGAATGCCCGGCGGCATAAAATCATGACCCAGGGTGTACATCTTGGAGATCGGTGCCATCCTGGCGGTATCACCGTAGTCGAACTCATAAACCCCTTTGGTCAGGGTCGGACAAGAGATCGGTTCAGCGGCCAGAATCCGTACGTCCTTACCGTTTGCCTTATCGGCGACAAAGGGAAATCCCAGACCGGCGAAGTTGGACCCGCCACCGTGGCAACCGATGACCACATCAGGATAATCCCCGACCATTGCCATCTGCTCTTTCGCCTCCAGGCCAATCACCGACTGATGCAGGCAGACATGGTTGAGCACGCTCCCCAGGCAGTAGCGGGTGTCTTCATGGGTCGCCGCATCTTCCACCGCTTCGCTGATGGCAATCCCGAGCGAGCCGTTGCTGTCAGGGTGCTCCGCCAGAATCGCCCGACCGGCGTTGGTCTGATTTGAAGGGGACGGCAGGACGTCGGCGCCCCAGAGCTGCATCATACTCTTGCGATATGGTTTCTGCGAAAAAGAGACCTTAACCATGTAGACGGTGCAATCAAGACCGAACATCTGGCAGGCCAGAGCAATAGAAGAGCCCCACTGCCCTGCACCGGTTTCACTGGCGATCCGCCTGGTTCCGGCCAGCTTGTTGTAATAGGCCTGCGGGATGGCGGTATTCGGCTTGTGGCTGCCGGCAGGTGAAACACCTTCATATTTGTAGTAAATTCTGGCTGGTGTCCCGAGAGCCTTTTCCAGACGGTGCGCCCGGAACATTGGTGACGGACGCCATTGAGCCAGAATCTGACGAACTTCTTCGGGGATATCAATCCAGCGCTCCGAAGAGACTTCCTGCTCAATCAACCCCATCGGGAAAAGGGGCAAAAGATCATCAGGGGTAACGGGCTGCAAAGTTCCGGGATGGATGACCGGGGCCATCGCACCCGGCATATCGGGGATAATATTGTACCACTGCCTGGGAATGCGGTCCTCTGGCAGGATAATCTTTGTTTGCATCGTCTTTCTCCCTTTACTCCCGCTGATTATAGCAAGCTATGGAGTTTGGTTTCGATATCTTGTTCACGCATCAGGCTTTCGCCAATCAGAAACGCCCCGGCACCTGCAGCCTGCAATCGTTCAATGTCCGCCCGGTCATGGATACCACTTTCAGCGACTGCCATCTGATGCGCAGGAATCCGACCAGCCAGATGCTCGGTGATCGCCAGATCAGTGACGAAGTTTTTCAGGTTGCGATTATTGATGCCGATCAAATCGACCGGAATTTTCAGAGCGCGCTCCAGTTCATATTCGTCATGAACTTCCAGAAGGGTATCAAGCTCCAGCTCAGTCGCAAGCGTTGCCAGTTCCGTCAACTGGTCATCGTCAAGGGCCGCAGCAATAAGCAGGATCGCATCCGCCCCGGCTGCCCGTGATTGATAAAGCTGATACGGATCGATAATAAAATCCTTGCGCAGCAGCGGCAGCTCCACCGTCTGTCTGATTTGCTGCAGATAACCGAGAGAGCCGTAAAAATATTGTTCATCCGTCAAGACCGAAAGACAGGCGGCTCCCCCAGCCTGATAACTGCGGGCAATCGCCACCGGATCGAAATCAGCCCGGATCACCCCCTTGGAAGGAGAACCTTTCTTCACCTCGGCAATAATTGCCGTACCGGCCAAAGAACGACTCCGCAGGGTCTCGGCAAAGCCACGGGTCGCTTCACAGGCACCTAGCTGAACCTTTAATTCATCCAGAGGCAGCAATACTTGTTCGGCGGCTATCTCCTCAACCTTGGTCTCCAGTATTCGATCCAGAATCATTCGTTTGTCATCCTGACCAGAGCATCCAGTTTGGCGAAAGCATAACCCTCGTCAAGGACAGCCTGAATCTGATCCATCCCTTCAGTAAGGGAACTGGTCTGTCCGGCGGCGACCAGCGCATAGGCTCCGTTGAGGACCACCACGTCGCGCTTCGGCCCCTGTTCTCCGGCGAGTATTGAACGAACGATCTCAGCGTTACACTCAGCGTCGCCCCCCTGCAGATCAGAGAGTTGACAGCGCTGGAATCCAAACATCTCCGGCTCGACAGTTTGCAGTTCGATCGTTCCGTCTGAGATTTCCGCCACCAGGGTCGGTCCGGTCAGGGTTATTTCGTCCATCCCGTCACTGCCATGAACCACAAACCCGCGCTTGCAGCCGAGATCTGAGAGCACCTGAGCCAACGGCTCAACCAGTTCTTCGCGGAACACTCCGAGCACTTGTCGGTCAGCCCCGGCAGGATTGGTCAGCGGACCAAGAATATTAAAAATGGTGCGAATACCGATCTCTTTGCGTGGACCGATGGCAAACTTCATGGCACCGTGCAAGGCTGGCGCAAAAAGAAAGCCGACCCCGATTTTGTTCACACACTGCGCCACCTGCTCCGACGTCACGTCAAGGTTGACCCCGAGCTTCTCCAGAACATCGGCGCTGCCACAGGCCGAGGAGATACTGCGGTTGCCGTGCTTGGCGACCTTCACTCCGCAGGCCGCAACAGCCAGCGCCACGGTCGTCGAGATATTGAAGCTCCTGGTCCCGCTGCCGCCGGTACCACAGGTGTCGAGGATGGTCTCCCGGTCGATATTGATGTCGTCCCGGTCGATATCGACCACCGGCCCGACATCAATCGGGGTCGCTTTGGCTCGCATCACACGGGCGGCACCAACAATCTCGGAGACCGTCTCCCCCTTCATGCGTAACGCCGTGATAAAGGCGCCAATCTGGGCCGGAGTCGCGTCCCCGCCCATGATCTGGTCCATCACCATGACCATCTCTTTCTCAGACAGGTCCTGCCGTTCAACGACCTTGGCAATTGCTTCTTTGATCATTACAAACCCCTAAAGCGATGAAAGCTCAAGAAAATTTTTCAGAAGAGACATCCCCTCAGTCGTCAGGATCGACTCGGGGTGAAACTGCATCCCCCAGATCGGCAACTCCCGGTGCTCAATCCCCATGATGACGTCACCATCAGTCCAGGCGGTCACCCGAAGACAGTCGGGCAGACTTTGTCGCTCGGCGATCAGGGAATGGTAACGGGTCGCCACAAAGGGGTTGGGAATCCCCCTGAAGATACCGCTGCCGTCATGCTCGATCATACTGGTTTTACCGTGCATCAACTCCCTGGCACGAACCACTTTACCGCCAAAGGCCGCAGTCATCGACTGGTGCCCCAGGCAGATGCCAAGTATCGGGACTTTACCTGCAAACTGCTGGATCGCGGCCACCGAAATTCCGGCTTCGTTCGGCGTACAGGGACCGGGAGAGATCACCAGATACTGAGGATCCATCTGCTCAATATCATCCAGCGTCAGCTTGTCATTACGGATGACTTCCACCTCTTGCCCCAACTCCATGAAGTACTGGACCAGATTGTAAGTGAAGGAGTCATAGTTATCGATCATCAGTAACATAATAGTTATTCCAGCCCGCGATTGGCCATTTCGATAGCTCTTTTGACGCCACGGGCCTTGTTCAGGGTTTCCTGGTATTCCATCTCGGGGTCACTATCGGCAACAATCCCCGCCCCGGCCTGCAGGTGGATTCTGTTCCCTTCAATCACCAGGGTGCGGATGGCGATAGCCAGGTCCATATTGCCGTTAAAAGAGAAATAACCGACCGCGCCACCATAGACTCCGCGACGGCTCGGCTCCAGCTCATCGATAATCTCCATGGCACGGATTTTCGGTGATCCGGAGAGGGTTCCCGCCGGGAAAGTCGCGCGGAAGACATCGAAAGAATCGAGGCCCGGTTTAAGCTGGCCGCGAACATTGGAGACAATATGCATCACGTGGGAATAACGCTCAACGACCATCAGCTCACTGACATCCACGCTGCCCGCCGTTGCCACCCGGCCAACGTCATTACGACCCAGATCGACCAGCATGATGTGCTCGGCACGCTCTTTCGGATCATTCAGCAACTGCTGCTCCAGCTGGAGATCCTCTTCGACGGTCGCGCCACGGGGCAGAGTCCCGGCAATCGGCCGAACATCAACCCGCTCGCCCTCTTTGCGCACCAGAACTTCCGGCGAAGCGCCGACCACCAGGGTCTCACCAAAACGGAGAAAAAACATATAGGGGGATGGATTAATGGTCCGTAAGGCCCGGTAGACATCAAAGGGATCAGCCTGCAGTTGGGCAGAAAAACGCTGGGAGATCACCACCTGAAAGATGTCGCCAGCGCGGATATATTCTTTACACCGTTCAACGGCGGCCTTGAAATTATCCCGACTAAAATTGGGTTGCAGCGATTGTTCGTCAGGCCTGGCAACAGTCGAAGAGGTAAGACCCAGTGGTTTTCTCAGCTGGGCGATCAGCTGGTCAATTCGCTGCTGCCCACGCTGATAGGCTTGAGCCGGGTCTTCACCCTGCTGCAGGTGAACATTACAAACCACCTTGATCTTCTGCCGCATATTGTCAAAAATCAACAACCCCTCGGTCAGCAGAAAGCTGGCATCCCAGGACTCATTTTCCCGTCGATTACTGTCCGGCAATTGCTCGATGAAGCGAACCATATCGTAGCCGAGATAACCGACCGCGCCACCGAAAAAACGGGGCAGCCCTTCGATATCTACCGGCTGATACTCGGCCATCAACTCGCGCAGCTTTATCAGTGGGTCCTCGATCTCACCACTGAACTCGACCTGCCCGTCAGCGACAACTTCGTAATAGGTGTCGCGACACCTGAAAACCCGCGCCGGTCCGCTGCCAAGAAACGAGTACCGCGCCCACTTCTCCCCACCCTCAATCGATTCGAGGAGAAAAGAGGTCTTGCCGTCATCGATCTTGCGAAAGGCAGAAACCGGGGTTTCCATGTCCGCCAGTATCTCACGATAGACAGGAATCAGATTGCCCTGTGTCGAGAGCTGGCAAAACTCGCTTTCTGTCGGAAAATACATGGGAAATCTTTCCAATGAAAAATAGAGTCTATTACCACCTTGCAAGCTTTAAAGTCAAGTTTGGTACGATTAAATCGGCCCTGGCGACAAGCGAACCGATCCGGGACTCTCCCCTGTCAGTAGCTTGGTCGACAAGCCGTGAACGTTCCGATTTTTTCGTCATTATTGTCTTGCCTTTCTGTCCATGAATCAAATAGATCCTGAGGTATCCCTGCAGATATCACTAATGGATGGTTCTTTGACGCTGTTCACTTTATACTTACTGTTCAAGATGGCAGAATGTTTGCTTTTTATCCTCCGGGACCTACCGGACACCGGGGATTTTTCACTAACTTGATTTCTGCTGACAGGTCATGACTATGAGCACCCTCAACAAAACAATCCGGATGTTTCTCGACAGTATCGGCCGCCGGGAAGACTATGAATTCTATCTCAACAAGTTCAAAGCCGAACGCTCAGCCTGTTTCGCCCTGCTCTGCCCGGACCAGGAGAGTATCGAAGCGGGAGCCGAGGTGTTGGCGTTTGATCTGCTGTTCCTGTTGCGGCTGGAACTGGTCCCGGCGATCCTGCTCTGCGGCAAACAGGCCGAGCACCTGTGTAAACTGCTGGCCCGCGAAGCGATCTTTGTTTTTCATCCCATCGAGAATGGCGAGGCACAGGAGTTCATTCAGCGCGCCAGTCGGGCGGAGAAGATTCCGGTACTGGTCGCGCAGCATCTTGATCTTGAAACGGCGCTGCTTCAACTGGTACCCGAGGTTGCACAGCGTGTTCACCTGGTGCGCGCAGAGGGCGGACTGAAAAATACGGCCGGAGAGCTGTTGGCCAACGTCTACACCCAGGTGGAAAATTGCGATCCGGTGCACAAACAGGATCTCGATCTGTTGGCACTCGGCACGACGCTGATGGAAGAGCGACCCGGCATTCACCTGACTGTCACTTCGCCGCTCAACCTGCTGCAGGAGATCTTCACCGTCAAGGGAGCCGGGACGCTGTTTCGCAAGGGGAGTCATATCAAGCATGTTGCGGGGCTAGACGGCATCGACACATCCCGCCTGATCGATCTGCTCGAAGCCAGCTTCGGTAAGAAGCTCAAGAGTCTGTCCTTCATGGACGATATCGGCGACAGCTATATTGAACAGAACTACCGGGGGGCGGTGCTGATTGAGAATCATCCTGCGGGACGCTATCTCTCCAAGTACGCCGTCGGCCGCGAAGCGCGCGGTGATGGCCTGGCGCTGGAACTCTGGCGCGAAGTCTGCGCCAACCAGTCCCCTCTGTTCTGGCGTTCCAACCGGAGCAACCCCTTCAACTCCTGGTACCGACAGCAGGCCGACGGCTATCACCTGGCCGGCAAATGGCAGATCTTCTGGCGCAATATTCCCACCGCCAGTATTTCCGAGGTCATTGAATACTGCTGCAGGCGTGATGAAGACTTCGTCGGGACACAGAGCAACTGAGCCCGGTCCGCATTAAGACTATTCACCGAGCGTATCGGTTCTGGCAGCCATGATGAAATCGTTGCGATGCAGGCCGCCGATCTTATGCGTCCACCACTGCACGCTCACCCGTCCCCATTCGGTGAGCAGCGCCGGGTGATGACCTTCCTGTTCGGCCAGCGTACCGACCCGATTAGCAAACTCAAGTGCGTCGACGAAATTGCGAAATTTGAACACCCGTTGCAGCCGCTCGATACCGTCAATGGTGACGATCTCCCAATCGGGAATCTCCTGGCGATAGAGGTTGATTTCCTCGGCCGTAACTTTTGCCGCCCCGCTGCGGCAGGGTTCACAGTGCTGTTTACTGATATTCTTCATTGAGGACCTCCGTCTGCTCATTGTATCACCGGGACGGGGGGAATTTGTAGAAGGGTGAGGATACTTGGTAATAGCATGGAGATGACATCCACATATTTTCATTTGTGAAAAGTGACTGATTTTCCCTAAGGCAATTCACGTGATAGTTTGCCTGCAACTCTTCCAGTACGTGAAGAGAGGCTTTATCCCCATAATCGCCAAAACGGCGGTCGCAACAACAAAGCCAAGCAACGTCCCCCAGATCACACCATAGACCGGGTAGAGCAGGGAAACAGTTAGAGCGTAGCCAATGACTGACCAGAGACCATACGGGAAATTGCCAAGTATGGTCCGCGCCGTCTCGGGACCGTGCTCCCGATGGAGCAGAAAAACCAACGGGTAAAGGGCCACGGGGAAGGCAGAGAAGAGACCGGCCCAATCCGAACCAACACTATCGGCAAACTCAGTGACCACCAGCACAAGCGCCGCAGTAAAAATCAATCGACCCGCAACCAGACGGGTTGACCAGCCCCTGGACTCGGTCACCTGCGTCCCCCTCTTGCCGCGAAGCAGGATACAAAACAGGGTCGTGGCGATGATGGCTGTGATCAGGGCGGTCAGTCTGGTCGGATGCATCTGACTGACGATGAAGGCAGGTAGCAGGTAACCGGTTAATGCCAGTGCCGAAACCACAACGAGCGA